>DASUGE010000001.1:0-4088 GCA_036274215.1 Polyangiaceae bacterium
GGCTCACACCCCGGAAAATCGAAGTGCTGTCGGCGCGGATCTCGCTCATATCGAGCGCCTGGCGCAGGTGCTCGGAGGTATCCCGGTGTGGGCGGTCGCGCCGGGCAGCTCGGCGCGCAACGCGGGCGTTCGGTTCGGCGACATCATCTTGAGCGTCAACGGCGTACCGACGCCGACGTTCAAAGCGTTTCTTCAGGCGGGCCGCGCGCACCTCGCAAGCCTCGAGTTCAAGGTGTTCCGCAACGGCAAGGTGCTCCTCCTCCGCTACGCCGAGCCCGTGGAGGCGTGAGAGGCCGCGTCGAGTGCCTTGCCCTCGCTGACACCCAAGCTCGCTTGGGTGTATCGATGCGAACGGTCTGCGCCGTAGTCTACGGAGACGTGTCGTCGAGCAGGTGGTCGATCTTCGGATGATGCTCGGGCGAGCCGCTCGGCGGGCGCATCCACGCGACGCTGAGTACGCCAGCCGAGATCAGCACGACGAGCAGGACGGCAAACGCGTAGAAGGGCGAGTCGCCGAGCCACGCCGCCCCGAAGCCGAGCGACATCGCCAGCAAGATGGCGAAGAGGACGTTGGCGTGCGCCACGCTCCGCTCTCTCGGCCGTGACGATTCGAGTGGTGCCGCTGCGCCGCCAACGAGTTCAATGCGCCTGGTGCCTGCCATGCGAGCCTCCTTCGGGCCCCCCCGAGATTCAGCCGTCGATTTGGCTCCGCCCGTGCGGATGACATCGAGTGGACCAGCCACTCGCTCGTTCCGAGCTCGTGCGTCTCAGTCTCACTATGGTCCGCGAGAATGCCGCGCGCCAGGTGCGATCGCGCGTTCTCCGGTCAGACCAGTTGGTCTCTAGGCGAACGCCTGCTCGAGCACGCGAGCGGCGCGCTCGGCGGCGTTGCCGTCCCATGCGCGAGGAACGCGTCCGCTTCGAGGCTCGCGGTGCAGCGCCGCATAGGCGCCGAGGATCCCTTCGCGCGTCGTGTGGCCCAGCACGTTCGTGCCCTCGGTGACGGTGATGGGGCGCTCGGTGTTGTTTCGCAGCGTGATGCAGGGGACGCCGAGCACCGTCGTCTCGTCCTGCACGCCTCCCGAATCCGTGAGGACGACCTTGGCGGAGGATTCGAGCTTCACGAAGTCGAGGTAGCCGAGCGGCTCGGTGAGCAGGAAGCGCTCGCTCCGCGGCCGGATGCGCGCGGCCTCGAAGCGAGCACGGGTCCGCGGGTGCACGGGAAAGACGACGGGAAGCTCGATCGCGATCTCGTCGAGGGTGTCGAGCAGGGTGCGGAGCTGTCGCTCGTCGTCCACGTTGCTCGGTCGATGCAGCGTGAGCAGGGCGTAACCCCGAGGCTCGAGCCCGAGCCGCGCGAGCACGTCGGAGGCCGCGGCGCGCGCCTGGAGCGACAGCAGCGTGTCGACCATCACGTTGCCCACGAAATGTTGGCGCTCCGGGGCGACGCCTTCGCGACACAGGTTCGCTTCGCCCGCGGGCTCCGACACGAACAACAGATCCGAGAGGCAATCGGTCACGCGCCGATTGACCTCTTCCGGCATGTCGTCGTCGAAGCTGCGCAGGCCCGCCTCCAGATGGGCGAGCACCGTCCGGCGGCGCGGCTTTCCCCGGAACGGGAACGGCTCGTCGCGGAAAAACTTCGAGGTCGCGAGCGCGCAGGCCAGGGTCGAGTTGAGATCTCCGGCAACCACGACGCCGTGAGGCTGCTCCGCTTGCAGAACTGCCTCGAAACGTCGCATCACTTCTGCCACCTGCACGGCGTGAGTCGCCGAGCCCACCCCGAGGTCGACATGAGGCTCCGGCAGGCCGAGCTCCTCGCAGATGAGCTTGGACATCCGCGGGTCGGAATGTTGCCCGGTGTGAACGAACCGCGTCTCGAAGCGGTCCGTGCGCGTGCCGAGCGCGCGGAATAGCGCGGCAAGCTTCGGGAAATTAGGACGCCCTCCAGCAACACAGACGAGCTTCACTCTCACGAGAGCCCTCCCGGGCACCCGGAATCTCCGGGGGAGCGAAGACTCTACTCACAAAGGGCCGTCCCCTGGAATCCTCTCGCAAATTGCGATGTTCCTCCGGTATCGTCTGCTCCTCCTCGGGAGGGTCGTGGCGTGCGGTTGTCGCTCATCATTCCGGTTCACAACGGACGTGAGGTGCTGCCTCGCTGTCTCGAGGGAATTGCGCGTGGTGCGCGCGCCCCCGACGAGGTCATCGTCGTCGACGACGGCTCTGACGACGATACGGGAGCCGTCGTGCGGGCGCACGGTGCGACTCTCGTCGCCGTGGCGGGGCCTCCGCGCGGACCGGCGGCCGCTCGCAACCGCGGCGCCGCGCGAGCGACGGGGGACGTCCTCGTCTTCGTCGACGCCGACGTCGTCGTGCATGCCGACATGCTGAGTCGCGTGGCCGCGACCTTCGAGACCGACCCCGGACTTCACGCGCTCTTCGGCAGCTATGACGACAATCCGGCGGCGTCCGGCACGGTGAGCCGCTTCAAGAATCTTTTGCACCACTACGTTCACCAGCACAGCAAGCGTGACGCCGGGAGCTTTTGGGCGGCCTGCGGAGCGATTCGGCGCGAGGCCTTCGTCACGGCGGGCGGCTTCGACGAGCGCTACGCCAAGCCGAGCGTCGAGGACATCGAGCTTGGCATTCGACTCAAGCGCGCCGGGCTGTCGATTCGGCTCTGCCCCGAGATCCAGGTCACGCATCTCAAGCGCTGGAGCCTGATGGGCCTGTGGCGCACGGACGTGCTTGCGCGCGCCGTGCCGTGGACACGCCTCTTGCTTCGCGAGGGAAGCCTGCCCGACGAGCTCAACCTCACCTGGCGGAGCCGCGTGAGCGCGCTCGTGGTCTCGGTGGCTGCGTCACTGCTCCTGACCACGCTGGTGCTCCTCGCCCTCCGAGAGGCGACGCCCGCGGGCGAGGCGGCGCTCGGTGCGGCGACCTGTCTTCTTGCGTCGACCTTCCTCAATCTCGAGCTCTACCGGTTTTTCGTGCGCCGCGGAGGCGTCCGCTTTGCGGCCGGCTGCTGGCTGCTCCATCACGTCTACCTCGTGTACAGCTGCGCCGTGTTCGCCGTGCTCGTCACCTGGGACGGTGTCGCATGGCGCGCGGCGCCGCGTGCCGCGCGCCATGCGAGGCACGGCACGCCCTAGCGCATGACGCTTCCCGCCTTCTCGGTCATCGTTCCCACTTATCGGAGACCCGAGAAGCTCGCTCGCTGCTTGGCGAGCTTGTTACGCCAAACGTACCCGCCGAGCCGCTTCGAGGTCATCGTCGTCGACGATGCCGCGATGGGGCGCGAGCTCGAGCCGCTCGTGTCCGCAACACGACCGTACGCGTGTGAGCTCGTGAGTCAGGCTCACCGCGGTCCCGCAGCGGCTCGCAATGCCGGCGCGCGCGCGGCACGGGGGCGCCTGCTCGCCTTCACGGACGACGATTGCGAGCCTGCCGCCGACTGGCTCGACGTGCTCGAGCAGAAGATGAGCGCCGCGGATCAGCCGCTGCTTGTCGGCGGGCGCGTCGTGAACGCCCTTGCCGCGGACCCGTTCGCCTCGGCCTCGCAAGCGCTCGTCGATTTTCTCTGCGAGAAGCAGAATCGCGAGCTTGGGTGCGCGCGCCTGCTCACGTCGAACAATCTATGTGTTCCGACGGACGCCTTCCTCGAGCTCGGCGGGTTCGATACGACCTTCGCAGGGGCGGGCGGCGAGGACCGCGAGCTGTGCTGGCGCTGGGGCGCCGCGGGACACCGTGCGGCGTTCGCTCCCGAGGCCGTCGTCTACCACGCGCACGACATGACGTTGCGCGAGTTCGTTCGGCAGCATCACGCCTACGGTCGGGGCGCCGCGCTCCTGCGCCGCCGAGCCGACGCGCACGGCTACGGGCCGCTGCCGCTCGAGCGGCTGTCGTTCTACTTCGACTTGCTCGCCTATCCGCTGCGCGGGGCAGCGGTGACGGCGCGCGTTCGGACGTCGCTCTTGTTCGCGTTGTCGCAGGTGGCGAATGCGGCGGGGTATTGCGACGAGCGAGTCCGGGGCTCGCGTGGGTTCTCTGGCTAGGCGCGCGAGGCGACGAGGTCGCGGAGCTTT
>DASUGE010000002.1:0-9919 GCA_036274215.1 Polyangiaceae bacterium
GAGACGCAGCGCACGACCGGAGAGGTTCGCTCGGCGTGGCTGCCGCCCGCGCGCGAAGCGATCCTCGACGCCGAAACGGTCGAGAACGCGCGTCGCTCGCTGCGCCACCTGTGCGACGAGGCGAGCTTCCCGTCGACCAAGGCGCGCGCGCTGATCGACGATCTGGTGTTCGGGCGCTCGTTCTTCGGGAGCGAGGGCTACCTGCCGGCGTTCTACGAGCTCGTGCCGCTGCTCTCGTACCTGCCGGCGGGGGCGGCCGTCGTCATCGAGGATCCGCCGGCCGTTGCTCGCGCCCTCGTGCAGGAGCTCGAGCACGCCGCGAACGCCGAGGCGGCGCGCGGCGCGCAGCCGCATTTCCCGGTGGCCGCGCTGTTTGCGGAGCTCGCCGACGTGGAGCGAGGGCTCGACGGCCGGGTGTGGGTCGGCGCGCACCGCACGGGCATCGTCGGTGCGGGCGCGACGGATCTCGTGGCGCGGCTCGAATCGGCTCCCGCCGACGCACCGTCGCTCGCTCAAGACGATCACGCGGAGCTCGCCCGCGCCGTGAAGCTCGCGCGCACGGCGCAGGGCAAGCACGCCGCGCTCGAGCCGCTCGTCGAGCGGATTCGCGTCTGGCAGGAGCAGGGTCTGAACGTCGTGCCGGTCGCGAAGACGGCGACGCAAGCCGAGCGCATCAAGACGCTGCTCTCGCATCGCGGCGTCGAGCTCGACGTGACGGTCGCTCCGCTCGGGCGCGGCTGCGTCGCTCCGCTCGAACGGCTCGTGCTCGTGACGGACGAGGAGATCTTCGGTCCGCGAGCCCTGCGCGCGGCGCCCAAACGGACCTCCACGCGCGCGTTGCTCGAGGATTTGCGCGCGCTTTCACCGGGCGACTTCGTCGTGCACGTCGAGCACGGCATCGGCAAATACGTCGGGCTCGAGCGGCGCGAGGTCGCGGGCGTGGGGCTCGAGCTCATCGTCGTCGCGTACGCGGGCGGCGACAAGCTGTTCCTCCCCGTTTATCGGCTCAATCAGATCCAAAAATATTCGGGCGGCGACGGCGCGCCCAAGCTCGATCGGCTGGGCGGGCAAACCTTCGCCAAGACCAAGCAGAGCGTCGAGCGCCGCGTGCGGCAGATGGCCGACGAGCTCCTGCGTCTGTACGCCGAGCGCGCCGCCCTCGTGAAAGACGCGGTCGCGGCGCCCGACGACGACTACCGCACCTTCGAGGCGAGCTTCCCCTTCGAAGAGACGCGCGATCAGGCCGCGGCGATCGGCGAGGTGCTGAAGGATCTCGAGAGCACGAAGGTGATGGATCGCTTGGTGTGCGGCGACGTGGGCTTCGGCAAGACCGAGGTCGCCCTGCGTGCGGCGTTCCTGATGGCGCAGAGTGGGCGCCAGGTGGCCGTGCTGTGCCCAACCACCGTGCTCGCGCAGCAGCATTTCCAGACCTTTTCGCAGCGTTTTGCGGACTGGCCCATCAACGTGCGGGCGCTGAGCCGCTTCTCGACCAAGAGCGAGCAGCTCGAAACCGTCGTCGGCTTGAAGGAAGGCAAAGTCGACGTCGTCGTCGGCACGCACCGCTTGCTGTCGAAGGACGTCCATTACAAGCACCTCGGTCTCTTGGTGGTGGACGAGGAGCAGCGCTTCGGCGTGAGCCACAAGGAGCGCATCAAGCAGATCCGCGCGAGCGTCGACGTGCTCACGCTGAGCGCCACGCCGATCCCGCGCACGCTGCAGCTCGCCGTGGGCGGCCTGCGCGACATGTCGATCATCGCGACGCCGCCGGTCGATCGCCGCACGATCCGCACGATCACGAGCCAATTCGATCCGACGCTCGTCAAGGACGCCGTCGAGCAGGAGCTGGCCCGAGGCGGCCAGGTTTTCTACGTCTACAACCGCGTCGAGGGCATCTACGAGCGCGCGGCGCGCCTGCAGGAGCTCGTGCCCGGAGCGCGCATCGCGGTCGCGCACGGCAAGCTCACGGAGGATCTGCTCGAGCGCACGATGGTCGGGTTCGTGGGCGGCGAGTACGACGTGCTCGTCGCGACGGCCATCATCGAGAGCGGCCTCGACATCCCGCGCGCCAACACCATCATCATCGACCGCGCCGACATGCTCGGGCTCTCGCAGCTTTACCAGCTCCGCGGCCGCGTCGGCCGCGCGCGCGAGCGTGCCTACTGCTACCTGCTCGTCCCGCCCCCGAGTCAGCTCAGCGACGAAGCGCGCCAGCGGCTCGAGGCGCTCGAGCGCTTCAGCGAGCTCGGCTCCGGCTTCCACCTCGCGACGCTCGACATGGAGCTGCGCGGTGCGGGCGACGTCCTCGGCGCCGAGCAGAGCGGCTTCGCGGCGAGCGTCGGCTTCGAGCTCTTTTGTCGCATGCTGGAGGAAGCGACGCGCGAGCTGCGCGGCGAAACGGTGGTGCACGAGGTCGAGCCCGAGCTCCACTTCGACGTCGAGGCGCTGCTCGCGACCGAGTACGTGGCGGAGGTCGGCGTGCGCCTCTCGCTCTACAAGCGCTTCGCGAGCGCCGTCGACGAGGCGGAGGTGGACGACCTCGCCCAGGAGCTCGAGAACCGCTTCGGCCAGCCTCCGCTCGAGGCGCGCCGCTTCGTCGAGCTGATGCGCCTGAAGTGCGAGCTCCGGCGCCTGCGCGTGCTCGGCTGCGAAGCCACGGCGAAAAGCGTGAGCCTGCACCTGCGCGACGACACGCCGCTCGACCCTCTCAAGGTGCGCGAGCTCGTGGGCCGCAAGCGCTCGCCCTACAAGCTCACGCCGGACGGGCGCCTCACGCGACGACTGCTCGAGAACGAAGCCGCGGCGGACGGCCTGGTTCTCGCGGCGAAGACGCTCGAGGAGCTCGCCGCCTGCGTGACGGCGGCGTCGTAGCGTCCCGACGCGTTCGCGCCGAGCGCCCTCAGCGCCCTGACTTCCGTTGTTCGAGGGTGCGCGACTCGTCGATCAAGCGCTCGTAGATGCGACGAACCGTGTCCGGCTCGAGCGGCGGCTTGGCGAGCGCCGTCAAACGCTCGAGCATGCGGCGCTCGCGCTCGGGATCGTAGATGGCGAGCCCGTGCCGCGCCTTGTACGCTCCAACCTGCAGCACGAGCCGCACGCGCTCGTGAATCAGCTCGAGCAGGCGCGTGTCCACTTGGTCGATCTGGCGACGCAGCTCGTCGAGGTCGGGCTCACTCACGGGCGCCAAGTCTAGTACCACGGTCCGCCCGCGGGACGAGCCCGTTTTCGGGCTCGGCTCGGCCTAGCGGACCAGCGTGTCGCAGCCGTAGTCGGCGCGCGCGTCGAGGACGGCGCCCGAACGGAGCGCGTCGCAGGCGTCGCCGTTCACCTGGATCCGGGTCTCGCCGTCCCACGACCAGCCGTCGTCGGGATCGGCCGCGACGACCGCGCCGTCGAAGTAGACGTTGACCTTGTCGGGGTTCTCGGGCGCCTCCTCCAGATCGATGGAGCAGCGGATCGCGAGACCCGAGCCGATGGAATAGAGGGCGGTTTCGAGCTCGTCCTGGTCGCTCACGTCGTAGTAGGCGCTCGCACCCTGGCGCGCCGTTCCGCCCGCCTCCGCCATGCGGTCGAGCCCGTCCGCGAAGAGCTCCGTGCCCGGCAAGCCGATCACGTAGGTCGGGATCCCGTTCTTGGCGAGGCGCTCGAGCTGACGCACGCTCTCCGCCGTATCGACGCAGTTGCCCTGCACGCCGTCCCCGAACAGCAGCGGATCGCAGCAGTTCACGGAGCCGGAGCAGCGTGTGGTTCCGAGCGTCTGCGCTGCGATGTTGAGCCCACATTCGTCGGCCCCGCACACGGCATCGAGGTTGCAGTTCGGCGCGCCGTCCGTGAGGAGCACGAGGTACGTCTTCCCCTCGAGGTCGCTGAGCTCTGGCACGAGCGCGGCGAGCGCCGCCGACGTCGGCGTGTTGCCGGCAGGCACGTAGTTGCCGAGCACCGTCAGCCGATGGCTGAGCTCCGGATCGATCTGCCCGGTGCACGACGGCGGCGCCCCGAGCGTGGGAGCGAGCACCTCGCGCGAGGTGCTGCACACGTCGCCCTCCGCGCTCTCGGGATAGATCGCGAGGCCGTAGCGGACACGGTGCCCGATCGCACCGAGCACGTCGGTGATCACGTTCCGCGCCATGTGATACTTGTCGTAGTGCGAGCCCTCCGGAACCTCCTGCATGCTCCCGGAGCGATCGATCAAGAAGTAGAGATTCGGCGGATCGCGCCGCTCGTGCAGGAACGTGTCGCCGCAAAAGTCGCCACCGCACTCGACGGGCGGCGGGTCGACGAGCGGACCAACCGGGTCGGTGCTCGGGCGGGAGGGCCCCACGAGGTTTTTCGGGTCGGGCCGCCCCTCGCCCGACGCGCACGCGACGGCGAGCACGAGACCGAATGTCCGCAAAGCTCGCTGCACGAAGCATGATTCTAGCCCCAGGCTAGCGGCGCCGCACCTCCCACCGTGTGGGAGAGCCCACTTCGATGCTACTCACAGGGCCCGTGTCTCGGCGGGTGCTCGACGCCATCACGATCGCGTGCGCTCTCTGCGCGTGCTTCTTTTTGGTGCTCGGTCTCAGGGACACCCCGCGCGTCGCCGTCGACCTCGCCGGGCCGCCCATCCCGCTCCCGGCCGCCGCCCGTACCGCCGTCCTGCGCCTGCTCGCGACCACGGCCGCGGGCCCTCACCCCGAGCAAGCGATGACGCACGTGTTTTGGGAGCACGGCGGCGCCGAGTACCGCGTCGGCTCGGCGCCGCTCCGCGCGGGGGAGGCGACGCTCCGCGAGCTTCCCGAGGGCGCGGTCTGGGTGCTCGTCGAGGCGCCGGGCTTCGCGCGCGTCGCCCGCGCCGTGTCGCTCGGTCCGCTCGAGACCGAGCTCAGCGTGACGCTCGTGCCCGAAGCGACGCTCGACGTGCGCGTCACCGACGAGCGCGGCGCGCCCATCGCCGGCGCCACCGTGCTCGTGTCCGCGGACGATCCGCTCCCGTTCGGCACGCTCACGAGCGTCAAGGGCAAGGCGACCGTTTCGCGCCTGCCCGCGGCGCCCTGGACCGTCAACGTCACGGCGCGCGGCTACGAGTCCGCCGAACGAGCGGGCGTGAAGGGGCCGGTCACGCTGTCGCTCCGCCGGCTCGGCTCGATCGACGTGCGCGTGACGCACCGGGACGGCACGCCCGCGCCGCGTGCCTCCGTCTCGATCGCCGGCTCGAGCCTCTGGCCGGCGCGCCGCACGGTCGCCGACGACGCCGGACACTGCCGCATCGCGGGGCTCCTCGCCGGCGCGTACGATCTCGCCGCGACGCTCGGCGGCGACGTTTCGGAGCCGCTCATCGGCTACAACCTCGAGCGCGGGGCCGACGTCGAGGTGACGCTCGTGCTCGAGCCGGGCCGCTTCGTCACGGCCATCGTCACGGACGGCGACGGCGACGCGCCCGGCCTCGTTCCGCGTGCGGACGTCGTGCTCACACCGGGCGGCGTCGGCTCGTTTCCGCTGCTCGGTCGCACGGGAGCGAACGGCCGCGTCACGCTCGGTCCGATCGGGCGCGGCCCGGCGACGCTCGGTGCGCGCGCGGACGGCTTCGTCTCGAGCGCGCTCGTCGCCGTGCCCGCCGGCACGAACGAGCCCGTGACGGTCCCACTCCTCCGCGGCGGCACGCTCACGGGCGACGTCGTCGACGCGCGCGGCTTCCCGGTCGAAGGCGCCAGCATCGACGTCGTCGGCAGCGACACCTTCGGCCTGCCGGTGTCGGATTCGCCGCTCACCGCCGCGTTCCGCAACACGCACTTCGATTGGGCCCTCACCGGCCCGGCGCCGCTCGTCCCGGCCGGGGAGCTCGGTGTCGTGCCGGGCCCGGTGCCACCCATCCCGCCGCCCGGCGCACGCCTCACGCCCGGCGCCGATCCGTGGGCGCTCGCGGAGGTCGCCGCGCCCGTCGTCGAAGCCTGGGTCACGAACCGCAACGGCGCGTTCACGGCGCGGCCCGTGACGCCCGGGCGCGTCCACGCCGTCGCGCGCCACCCCGACTACGTCGAGGGCTCGAGCCAGAGCGTCACCCTGGGACCCGGCGGCGAAGCCCACGTGAAAATCGTGCTGCACGCGGGGGGGAGCCTCACGGGGCGCCTGCTCGACGACCGCTCGTTCCCGGTCGAGAACGCGACGATCGAGGCGCAGAGCACGCGCACCGCGCTCACGCGCACCGCGCAGACGGCGCGCGACGGCAGCTTCGAGCTCACGGGGCTCCCGTCCGAGGTCACGCTCCTCGTGCGCCGCCCGGACGGCGAACGGCGCGTCGCCTTGCGACGCGACCTCACGATCCCCGAAAGTCAACGCACGAACATAGACCTCGTGCTGCCGCCGCTGCGCGAAGCCGTGCATTTCAAGATCGTCGGCGGCGACGACAGCCCCGTCGAGCTCGCGACCGTCAGCGTGCTCTCGCTCGACCCGGCGGTCGTGCTGCACGAGACGCTCTTCACCGATTCCGACGGCGGCGCCGAGATCGCGGACGCGCGCGGGCTCAACCTGCGCATCGTCGTCGAATCGCCCGGTTTTCCCCGCAAAACGCTGTCCGTCGACCGCGCCGCCGAGCTCATCCGCATCGCGCTCGAGCAAGGCGTCTTGGTCGAGGGCAGCGTGACCGCCGTGCGGGGGCGCCAAGCGGTCACGGGCGCGCTCGTGACGCTCGTGTCCGACGGCACGCGCCGCACGACACGCACGGACGCCGAGGGGCGCTATCGCTTCGCCGACATCGCGGCCGGCGTCGTGCACGTCGGCGTGAACCACCCGGACTTCGCGAGCGAGAGCTTCGAGGCCACGGTGTCGCGCGGCAGCCGCGCCGATCGGCCTTTCGAGCTCGCGCCGGTCGACCTAAGCGAGCCCGGCAGTGCGGAAGGCGAGGTCGTCGATGCGGACGGCAACGCCGTGGCAGGCGCGCGCGTCTCGGTCGGCGCCGCGCCGTCGTACTTGCCGACGGGCGCGCTACCGCCGGGCATGACGCAGACCGACGCACGCGGGCATTTCAAGCTCGAGCGCATCGCCGAGGGAAAGCAGACACTCGAGGCCGTTTCCGCCGTCGCGGGGCGGGGCCGGGCGAGCGTCGAGGTGCGCGCGGGCAGGGTCGAAGGTGGCGTGCGCATCGTGCTCAAGGCCGAAAACGTCGAGGAGTCGCTCGGCGCCGGCAACGTCGCCGTCACCCTCGGCGAGCGCGGCTCGGGCTCGGACCTCGAGATCGTCGTCGTCGAGGTCGCCGCGGCGAGCGAAGCCGAGCGCGCGGGGCTCGCGGCGGGCGACGTGCTCGTGAGCGTCGACGGCGCGCACCCGACGAGCATGGGCGACGCACGCCGCCGCCTCGCGGGACGCGCGGGCTCGGACGTCGTCGTCGAAGTGACGCGCGGCGCGAAGCACGAGTCGCTGCGCGTCCCGCGCGAGACCGTGCGCCAGTAGGCGTTACTAGCAGGGGGGCCTGGCCTGGCCTTGCCCCCCGGCGGCTCATTTCGGCTTGGCCGTGAGCTCGATTTCGACGGGGGCTTCGCTCTTCACCTTGCCCTTGAGATTCGTGGCAAGGCTCTCCGTGATCGTCTTCACGAGCTTCCCGGCTGCGTCACGGGGGTGGATCTCGAAGCGGTCGAGATTCACGACGAACGGCTCGAGCGTCTTCACGCCGAGCGAGGCGAATTTCTCGCCCTCGTAGCGAAACGTGAGCTCGACCTTCGCCGACTTCATCTCTTGACGCCCGTGCAGGCGGAGTGTCCCGCTCACGGTGGCCGTCACCTTGCGCTCCGGTCCCGAGAGCGCCGTAACGCTCGGCACCGACGGCTCGACCTTCTCGATGCGTAGCTCCGCCACGCGATTCTGCGCCGCCTGCTCGGCCGTCACATCGCCCTCGCCCGGCACGAGCTGTAGCCAATCGCGCGCGTGCTTGTTCTGGAGCGGATTCTTGACGCGCTCCTGGTACTCGCCTTTCCCGTCGGGCCGCTTCTGCTGGTAGAGCGAGAGCTTATCGAGGTCGATCTTCACGAGCCCGCTCGACTTCGCGAGATCCCCGAGGTCCACGGAGAGCTCGCCGGATGCCGAGCCCGGCGCATCGCCGTCGATCTTCTCGAGCGGCGAATCCATCAGGAACTTCACCGAGCTCGACGGCGCGTCCACGACGAGCACCACGGCTCCGGCTGTCGCCACCTTCGGCGCCTCGAGCGAAGCGCTCGACACCGGGGCGAGGTCGGCTGGCGCCTCCTTCTTCCCGCAGCCGGAGAGCAAAGTCACGAGACCGAGACCGACCGAAATGAATCGAGTCGCACGCGCCATGTTGTCCCTCACTACGGCCCCACCCACGAACGGTTACGGCCGGGGCCCCGCCGGATCAGTGCTCTTCGTCTTGCGGCTCGCTCGCGTCACCCGGTGCGAGCAAGAAGATGAAGGGCACGAGACTCATCGCGAATAGCAGCGTTCCGACGATCTTCGCGAGCGTGACGAGTCCGGGTTCCATGAGCGGCCCGGACCATAGCCAAAGGCCTCCCGCTTGGGAAGAGCATGAGCCCGCCGGCCGGACGATACGCGCCTCGCGCGGCTCTCGCTGAGCTCTAGGCCGCGTTTTCCCAGGCCCGCAGACGTAGGCCCGTGTCGGAGCCCGGGTACACGCGACGGTTCGCGCCAGGGCAGGCGAAGCCGTTGATGAGCACACGGCGCGGCGTCGTGCCGGTATTGAGGCCGCTCCCGTGCACCGTGAACGGACCGAAGAGCACCGTATCGCCCGCGTCCAGCGTCAGCGGTACGGCGAGCCCCGCGTCGAAGCTCCCGGGCGGTAGCCGTCCGTCGGTCGTCGGAATGTGCCCGAGGCGCGGGCTCCCCGGGACGACCCAGAGCCCGCCGTTCTCGGCGCTCATCGCATCGACGGCCGTCAGACACTGCACGAAGCTGCCGCGTCCGTTCACGTCCGTGAAGAGCTCGGTGCCGTAGCGCCGGTGGTAGCTGTCCTGGTGGAAGTGGAACGTGGTGCCGTCGCCGGGATTTTTGATGTGCGCCTGATTGATGAGCTGGTCCATCACCGGGCCCCCGAGCAGCTCGGCGACGGGCACGACGATCGACTTCGTGTGCGCGAGGCGCAGAAGCTCGGGCTCGGCCGCGCCGCACCAGACGATGCGCTCGATGCGCAGCTTCCCGCCCGCGCGCCGCTCGATGACGAACGAGGCGCCGTCCACGACCGCGGACTCCGCGAGCCTTTGGGCGCGCTCCTCCAAGCGCCGAAAGCCGGCGTCGATGGCCGAAACCTCGGGCCCGCTGAAGGTCCGCGGGAGCACCAGGTAGCCCGCGGCGAAAAACTCGCTGATTTGGGCCTGGGTAAGCACGCCATGAAAGCGTAGCGCGCCACTCCCGAACCCTCAAAAAAACCGGGCGATCTCGGCCCGGCGCCGGCCCTCTCGGGCCTCGCGTCGTCGCTAACGCGCCGTGAGGCTCCGCGCGATCGTTTGGAGCTGCATGTTGCTCGTGCCTTCGTAGATTTTGCCGATCTTCGCGTCGCGGTAGAGCTTCTCCACCGGAAACTCCTGGGTGAAGCCGACGCCGCCGAGGAGATCGATGGCTTGCGACGCCGCGCGCTCCGCCACCTCGGACGCGTAGAGCTTCGCCATCGCCGCTTCCTTCACGAAGTCCGCGCCGGCGTCCTTCAAACGCGCCGCGTTGTACACGAGCAGCCGCGCCGCCTCGATCTCCATCGCGATGCGCGCGAGCTGAAACTCGACGGCCTGGAACTCGATGAGCGTCTTTCCGAACTGCTTGCGCTGCTGCACGTGAGCGAGCGCGTGGCCGAGCGCGCCCTCGGCGAGCCCGAGCATCTGCGCGCCGATGCCGATACGCCCCTCGTTGAGCGTGAGGATCGCGATTTTGTAGCCGCGCCCGAGCTCCCCGAGCACGTTCTCGCTCGGGACCTCGCAGTTGTCGA
>DASUGE010000003.1:0-2326 GCA_036274215.1 Polyangiaceae bacterium
TGTCCGGCTACACGGACGGCGCGATCGTCGACCACGGGCTGCTCCCGGCCGGCTCCGCGTTCCTGCAGAAGCCGATCGCGCCGGACATCTTGCTCGACAAGGTGCGCACCAGCCTCGGCTCCGCCTGACGCGTCAGGCGCCGTGACCGAGCTCCGAACCGAGCCCGAGCTGAGACGCGAGCCAGCGTCGGGCAGACTCCGTGTCGGAGAACACCTTGTTTGGGAAGGGCATGGGGAAGATCAGATTCACCCCGAAGAAGAGCGTGCGGTGGACCAGGTTGTCGATGACCACCGCTTGCACGAGCCGCTCCCTCGTCAGCGCCGCGTTCGCCTTCATGTGCTCGACGATCCGGTTCCTTTGATCGGGCGAGAGCGATTCGGCTCCGCGCGAGTCGATGAGCAGACCGAACCGCCCGCGCGCGAGCCAGCCGTCCACCTTGCGCAGCACGGGCGTCACGTCCGCGTCGACCAGACTGCGCTTCCAGCGCGCGACCACGATCGGCCACGCCGACTCGTCGTACTCGACCTCCATCCTTGCCTCGCCTCGGGGACCCGGGAGGGGCCGAAGGGTCTCTCACACGACGCGGGCCCCTCGCGCCCGGAGGGTACCACCCTCGGCGCCGGGCCCACGTGGAATAACGCCACCCGATCCAGCGTTTTCACGCGGGAATACGTTGGGGAACTTGCACCCACACGGGGGCCCCCCGCTACGATTACCTTTCATGGCCGCTCCCGAACGCCCCGCCCCCGCGCCGCGCCGCGGCTTGGGCCGGTGGGCGCTCTTCGGGGCGCTCGCGGCCGCGACGCTCACGCTCGCCGGACCGAGCCAGGCCGACATCTACAAGACCGTGGGCGCCGACGGCGTCATCAGCTTCACGAACTCGCCGAGCAAGAGCAAGAAGGGCACGCTCGTCATGCGCACGGAAGCTCCGCGCTCGGCGGTGCGCATGCCTTCGGATTCGTCGCCCGCCCGCTACGGCCGCTACGACGAGCACATCCGTCAGGCCGCCGCCCTCTACCAGATCCCGGAGGATCTCGTCCGCGCGGTGATTCAGGTCGAGAGCGACTTCGATCCGCGCGCCGTGTCACCTGCCAACGCGCGCGGCCTCATGCAGCTCATGCCCGAGACGGCGGAGCGCATGATGGTGACGGACATCTTCGATCCACGGCAGAACATCTTCGGCGGGGTGCGCTACCTGCGCGTGCTCGCGAACCTCTTCAACGGCGACATCGAGCTCACGGTCGCCGGCTACAACGCGGGGGAAGGCGCCGTCATGCGCTACGGCGGCATCCCGCCGTATGCGGAGACGCAGGAGTACGTGAAGCGCGTGCTCGCGAACTACCGCTCGTACCGCGCCGCGCACTAGCGTCGAGCTCACGCAGTTTGCTGGGGCGAAGGCAGCTCAGCGTGCCGGGCGCTTCGCGGTCGATTTCTTTTCGTCCTTGTAGTGGACGAGGGCGGCTTCGAGCTCGGCTTTGACGCGCTCGACGAGCTCGGGCGGCTCGATCACGCGGGCGCGGGGGCCCCACTCGAGCACCCAGCTCACGACGGGCAAGAGGTTGCCGACCGTCATCGTGAGGCGGAGCCCGCCGCCCGCGATGCTCGAAAGCTTCTGCGAGGCGTGCACGGTGCGCATGCGCACGTAGTCCGCGGCCTGGGCGTCGAACTCGACCACGATCTTGTGCGGCGTCTTGTCGCGCCAGATGCCGAATTCGCCCTGGAAGTACTGCTCGACGACGAAGTCCGCCGGCAGCTCGAAGCGCTCGGTGATCGCGGTCTGGGTGTCGCGCATGCGATCGAGGACGAAGGTGCGGATCTCTCTGCGGTCGACGTGGTAGCCCACGCAGTAGATGGAGTCGCGGTAGAGGACGAGCGCGTACGGGTGAATCGTGATGCGCTCTTCCTCCGCGCGGCTCGCGCTGCGGTAGAGCAGGCTCAGCGGGCGCAGATCGGACACGGCCTGGAAGAGGTCGTCGAGCTCCTCCGTCTTCTGGGCGTAGTTCTTGGGCGCGTGCGGCAGGTACAAGAACCGTTGCTCGAGACGCGCGTCGGCGAGCCCCGCGTTCGGGCCGCGACCGGGCCGCTGCGCGAACTGCAGGAGCTTGGTGGTCGCCATGTCGATTTCCTCGAACAGCGTCGAGCCGCGCATGGGCTCGAAGACGCGCCGCGCCGCGAGCAGCGCGTAGGCCTGCGTGCGCCGGAGCTCGAGCTTGCGCGGGATTTCGCCGGAGCGGATGCGCCAGAGCCGCTGCCCGCCCGGCTTGACCGGAGCGCTGTCGAGCTCGAATTCGCGCTCGATCTCGAGCATGTAGCGCCGCATGGTCCG
>DASUGE010000004.1:0-12320 GCA_036274215.1 Polyangiaceae bacterium
CACGAGCTCACACGTGCTCGAGGCGCGGATGCCGAGCTTGTGCTCGCGCTTGCCCACCGAGAACCCCGGAAAGCCGCGCTCGACGAGGAACGCCGTGATGCCTTTGTAGCCCTGACTCGGATCGGCGTTCGCGAACACGACGAAGAGGGAGCTCTCGCCCGCGTTGGTGATCCAGAGCTTCTGACCGTTCAGGATCCAGCGGTCACCGTTGCGCTCGGCGCGCGTCTTCAGCGCGAAGGCGTCCGAGCCCGATCCGGCTTCACTCAAGGCGTACGAGCCGACCCATTCGACCGCGAGCTTCGAAAGGTAGCGCTCCTTCTGAGCGTCGCTGCCCCAGCGCAGCAGCGCGTTGTTGACGAGCGTGTTCTGCACGTCGACCAGCACGGCGACGGAGGGATCGACGCGCGCGATGGCCTGAACGGCGAGCACCGCATTGAAGAAGCTCGACTCGGCGCCGCCGAAGCGACTCGGTGTCTCGATGCCCATCACGCCGAGCTCGAAGAGCCCGGGGAGCACGCTCGCGTCGAGCGCGCTCGCTGCGTCCATCGCCGCGACCTTCGGCGCGAGTCGCTCGTTCGCGAAACCCGCGACCGTGTCGAAGAAGAGTCGCTCGTCGTCGCTCAGCGTCGTGAGTGGTGTCATCCCGATCTCCGCGAGCGCGGGATAGTAGCAACCGCGCCGCCGGCGTGCGAAACTAGAGTTTCGAGGATCCCGCCCGAAATGTCCGGCAATAGCTTCGGCCAAGCCTTTCGCGTCTCGACCGCCGGGGAATCGCACGGCCCGGGCAACGTCGTCATCATCGACGGCTGCCCCGCCGGCATCCCGCTCGCCGTCGAGGACCTGCTGGTGGATCTGCGGCGGCGCCGCCCCGGTCAGAGCCACCTCGTGACGCAGCGGCAAGAGGCCGACGAGCCGGAGATCCTCTCCGGTGTTTTCGAAGGTCACACGACGGGCACCAGCATCGCGATCCTGATCCGCAACGAGGACCAGAAGAGCCGCGACTACGACGACATCAAGGACAAGTACCGGCCCGGACACGCCGACTTCACCTTCGATCGCAAGTACGGCCGGCGCGACTACCGTGGCGGCGGGCGCTCGAGCGCGCGCGAAACGGTGGCGCGCGTCGCGGCCGGCGCCATCGCGAAGAAGGTGATTCATCTCGCGTTCGGCGGGCGCGTGCTCGGCTACGTGAAGCAAGTAGGCGACATCGTCGCGAACGTGCCGGAGCCGGCCGCCGTGACGCTCGAGCAGATCGAAACGCTCCCCGACGGCACGCCGAACGTCGTGCGCTGCCCCGACGCGGCCGCCGTGCCGCGCATGGTCGAGCTGATCGAGGCCGTGCGCAAAGATCAGGACTCGATCGGCGGCGTGAGCGAGCTCGTCGCCGTCGGTGTTCCCGCCGGGCTCGGCGAGCCCGTGTTCGACAAGCTCAAGGCCGATCTCGCCAAGGCGCTGTTCAGCCTGCCGGCAGTGCTCGGCGTCGAGTACGGCATCGGCTTCGGCTGCGCGACGCTGCGCGGCAGCCAAAACAACGACATCTTCTTCGCCTCGGAGCAGGCGGGCCCGGCGAGCATCGCCACGCACACCAATCGTCACGGCGGCATGCTGGGCGGCATCTCTTCCGGCATGCCGATCGTCCTCCGCGCCGCCATCAAGCCGACGAGCAGTCTCTCGCGCGAGCAAGAGACGGTCACCACCAGCGGCGCGCCGACCACGATCCGCACGCGCGGCCGTCACGATCCCTGCTTGCTTCCGCGCTTCGTGCCGATGGGCGAAGCGATGGTCGCGCTCGTGCTGGCCGACCACTGGCTGCGCGCATGTGCGGAGAAGTACGCGCTCCCACGCTAGCGACTCGCTAGCTCGACGCGGCGGGCAAAACCCCGCGAAACGTCCGCGGACGCCGGCGAGCATGCGAGAACGACCCAGCACGTCGCGCTGAACGGCGCGATGTACGCACCGGTCCCACTTCCGACGCGCGGCGCTCACCTATTTGCGTTCGTGATCGGTCACACGCGCCTGAGATGACTATGTGCGTGCTAGGTTCGAAACTAGGTGCCTTTGCGCGTACGGTTCCCGATCGTCGCGGCAGCGCTGGCCATGGCGTGTGCCACTCAAACCGAGGATCCCATCCCCGATATGGAGAACTTCGGCAATCAATCGAGTGGCGGCACCTCCGGGAGCACATCGAACGGCGGCTCGGGCGGTGACGGCGCGACGGGCGGTACCGATACGGGTGCCGTCGGTGGCAGCGGCAGCTCCGCGACGGGCGGCACCGGTGGCTCGCTCGACGGCGGGTCCGGAGGTTCCGGCGGGTCCGGTGCCTCTGGCGGCTCGACGACGGGTGGCAGCAGCGGCAGCGGCGCCGGCAAGGGGGGCACGGGCACGGGTGGCTCGGCCATGGGCGGCACCGGCGGCTCGGCCATGGGCGGCACCGGCGCGAGCGGCAGCACCGGCGGAACGTCCGCGGGCAAGGGGGGAACCGGCGGCTCGGCGATGGGCGGCAGCTCCGGCGCCGGCACGGGCGGCGCGGGCAGCATGGCCGGCATGGGCAGCAAGGGCGGCTCCGCAGGCATGGGTGGCATGGCGGCGAGCGGCGGCAGCGGCGCCACTGGCGGTACGAGCGGCACGGGCGGCTCGAGTGGAGGCAGCGGCTCAGGCGGTTCGGCGGGCACCGGCACGGGCGGCTGCGATCCGCCCGTCGCGAACCCGACTTGCTCGACCGCAACGCCGTTCTGCGACGGCTACGACTACATGGCGGGCGACAAAGTCATCAACAAGTGCGCAGGCAGCACCGCGGGCTGCATCCCGAACATGAAGATGATCTTCGTCTGCAAGACAGGCTGCGACACCGAGACGCCCGGCACGGGCACGACGAACGACCACTGGGGCGTCTCGAGCCAGTGCCCTTAGCCTGAGCCAGATTGGCCGTTAAAACGCGGCCTGCGCGGCCAGAATGACCTCGGTGCGCTGGGGATTCGTGGGCGGGTTCGGCGTGCTCGGGTCGTAGATCGCGCCGGCCAGCGTGACCTTCGCTTCGTTTTTCTGGAAGAGCCAGGCGACGCCGCCCTCGTAGTGCCAGTAGTGGTCGCCCGATCGGTGCATCGCCGGCTCGACGTCGCCGATACGCAGCATCGGTTGCAGATGATCGATCAGGGTGTACGCGGCCTCGACGTAGGTGCCGTGGCCTTCGGTGGCCTTGCCGCCGCCCTTCGTGTCCCAGCCGTGGATGTACTCGGCGAGCACGTAGACGTTGTGCGCGTCGTACTTCACGTCGGCCTCCAGGCGATCGCGGCTCGACTTCTCGCGCTTGCCGATCGTCGTGTACCCGACACCCGCCACTGTCAGGCCTTCGAGCATGCCCTCGAGGCGGAGCGCGCCGTCCTTCTCGGTGTCGTCGTCGAGCCGGTTTTGACCCGTGCCGTTGAAGAGCCCCGCAGAGTAGTAGAAGTGGTCGCCGAGCTTCTTGTCTATGCGGATGCCCATGTCGCGCTTGTCGCCGTAGTAGCGGGAGACCGGCGCGCGCTCCGGGAACAGGATTTTCGAGGCCGCGTTGTAGCCTTCGTAGCTCACCGGGATCTTGAATTGACCGAGCGATACGTCGGCGTAGTCGCTCTGAAAAGTGATGAAATAGTCAGCGAGGATCGTGAGCGGGCTGAGCTTGCCGTCGGCGCCCAGGGGCGGCTGCGCGACCGCCACCGTCCCGGTGCCGCTGTCGGCCTTCACCTGGTTGACCTCGAGAGCGCGGGCCGGATCGATCATCACGTTGTAGGCGATGCGCTTCGGCACGATGTCGCCCTTCACGCGCAGCTCGGCGCGACGCAAGCGGAAGAGGAACGTCTTCTCGTCGGCGACGGGCACGGTCGCGCCCTTAGGCTTCATGTCCTGGTGGGACCAATCGACCCAGAACTGGAGCAGCGCGCTCGGCTGGAAGGTGCCGTTACCACCGCTGCCAACCGCGAGCGTGGAGGGAGGCGGCGGAGGCGCGCCGGCACCGGAAGCGGAAGCGGGGATGGCCGCGGCAACCGGAGCGGCCCCGGGCGGCCGGGGCGGGGGGGGCGGCGCCAAGTCAGCAGCGGGCGCCGCGGCAGGAGCGGGGGCAGGCGCCGGTGAGGGAGCCGGCACGGTAGCGGGCGGGGGCGCTGCGGGCGCCGGTTGAGCGAACGAGGTCGACGCAGCAAGGCCGACCAGAAGACCGAGCGACGGCGCGGTGAGGCGGATAGACTGTTTCCTGTTCGTCATGGGCGCGCACGAAACAGCTCCAGGGTGACGAACTCAAGACCTTCGAGTGACTCCTCACCAACATCGATGACGGCGATCAGTCATTCCCGTGGCGCACCCATGATTGTTTTATTCACCGAGCGCGACCGACGTTCGGATTGACCCCGGTTGGCCGAAGAATTTCGATGAGAACTCTGTTCGAAAATCGCTGGGCGCTCGTGACCGGGGCGTCGTCGGGGCTCGGTGCCGAGCTCGCGCGGCGCATGGCGGAGCACGGGGCGCACCTGGTGCTCACGGCTCGCTCGCGCGATCGGCTCGAGGAGCTCGCGCAAGATCTGCGGCGCGTGAACGGGACGCGAACGCACGTCGTACCCGTGGACCTGGCGGACCCCGACGGCGCCGCCACGCTCGCGCGTACCGTACGTGAGCTCGGCGTACCGATCGCTCACCTCGTGAACAACGCGGGCATCGGCAGCGCGGGTGCCTTCGCCGAGCTCGACGCCGCACGTGAAAGCTCGCTCGTGGAGCTGAACGTCGCCGCGATGGTTCGGCTCACGCGCGCGCTGCTCCCGGGCATGCTCGCCACGCGCGACGGCGGCGTGCTCAACGTCGCCTCCACCGTCGCGTTCCAGCCGGTGCCGTACATGGCCACCTACGCGGCGACCAAGGCCTTCGTCGTGAGCTTCACGCTCGCGCTCGCGACCGAGCTCGAGGGCTCCCGCGTGCGCGTGATGGCGCTTTGCCCGGGCCCCGTTCGCACCGGCTTTCAGGCGGCCGCAGGCATCGAACGGCCCGGTCTCCCCATCGCCGTGCTTTCGCCTCAGCGCACGGTCGAGCTCGCTCTGGCCGCTTACGCGCGAGGCGAGCGTCTCTTCGTCCCCGGCGTCGTCAACGGCCTCCAGGTCGGCGCCGCGCGCCTGCTCCCGCGCAGCCTCACCGCGTGGGCGACCAAGCGCACGATGCAACGCCTCGGCCGCGCACCGAAGCGGCTCCGCGGTTAGCGTACGCGCGCCAAGGGCACGCGCGTCAGTGGAGCGTGTGCCAAGTGCCGTCGTGCTGGACGCGCGGTACGTCGATTTCCGGCGGTTGCGCGGTGGGCATCGGCGTCGCGGAGGCGCCGGGAGCGCGTTGCAGCACGATGTGAATGCGCGCGTTTTCCTCCAGCCGGCGCAGATCGTCCTCGCGCGCTTCGTCGCGGGCCCAGCGCGCGAGCGTCGCTTTCGAGCGCGCGCGGCGCTTGCGCCACCCCCACACGAAGAGACCGATGACGCCCATCCAGACCACGGTGCCGCTGCACAGGACGGGCCAGAACGTGTAGCGCTTGGCCACGTCCTCACGCCATTCGTGCTCGAGGCTCACGAGGTCGGTGCCGTACGCTTCGCGCGCCGCTTGGTCGAGCGTGCGCCCGGCGTGCAGCTCGCGCACGAGCGAGCGGAAGCGATGCCGATCCTGGCGGCGCACGAGGAAGCGCACGACGTCGGACGCCTCCGCGTAGGCGACGCTCGCCTTGTTCTCGTCGCTCGGGAAGCTGCGCTCGACCTGCGCGAGCGGCAGCAGCCGATCGGCGAGTGTTGCGTTCATCAGCACCCACATGCGCTCGAACGACGTCTCGCCGGACGCCATCACCGCGAAACCCTCGTTGAACCAGCGCGGAACGCCGTTCGGTCGCACGGCGTCCTCCAGCGCGACGTGAGCGAGCTCATGCCGGAAAACCTGGGTCAGATCGAAGGATTCGTTCGCGTAGCGCGGCGTGAGCGTGAGCAGCACGAGCCCGAGCTCGGGATACGCGACGCCGGAAGCGTATTCGGGATACGGGGCGCCGCGCGGCGCGAGCGTCGCCATCTCCCCCGGTGTGCGCGCGACGTCGACGCGAACCTTCGAAAGCACGCTCGCGCCGAGCCACTCCTCGAGGTCGCGCTTCGCTTCGTCGGCGGCGGCGATGAGCGGCTCGATGCGCTCGCGCGAGCTCGGGTGATACGTGATGCGGATCCACCCGCCGTCGTAGGTGCTGAAGCCCGCGGCGATCGGCGGAACCTTGGGGCGCTGCTCGCTACCGACGCGAGGGGCATCAGCCGGGGGCTGATGCTCGTGCGTCGCGGCCTCCGTCGCGGGTGGGTCAACCGGTGAGGCCGGACTCGGCGGACCCACGTCGGTCGTGCCGGTTCGCACGTGGTCCGCCGGCTCCACGGCTTGCACCCCTGCCGCGACCAGCAGCGTGAAGAGGAAGAGGAGGCGCGAGAGGACGCGAGCCATGACCGGAAGGCCGCAGCAGGCGCCTTCGCCTACCGTCCAAAGAATTTAAGAACGGGATCGGGTTGAGTCAACTTGCCGGCCCGCCGTCCGTCAAAGCCAGGCTGCTGGCCCGCCGAGAACGGGGGCGCGCTCCCGAACGGCGTCGCGGACGGGCCCCCGCGCTGCCACGAGCCCCGCAACGACGAGCACCACCCATGCAAGTGCGCCGGCGCGGCGCGCCCACATTTCCACACGCGGTTGGTTGAGCCCCATCCAGGCGATGGCGCTTGCCGCGAGCACCCGAAAGACGTCAATCACGTCGTGGTGCGCGCTCGCCGAGGCGAGCGAGCGCAGGACGACCGCTGCGCTGCCCAGCAACGCGAGCAGCATCACGAAGCGCAGCACGAGACGGCGGGCGAGCACCGGCGCCTCCGCCCACGCGGCGAGGCGCGCACCGATGGCGATGAAGAACGAGACGATGACGAGCGCCACGGCGCCGAACGTCGCCGCACCGAGCGGACGGTGATGCGTGTACACCTTCAGCGCCTGCCCGAGGAACGCCAGCGGAAACGCCGAGAGACCGATGCCGAGCAGCACCGGAGCGATGCCGCGCAGGCGCGACGCCGCGGCGCGCGTGAGCAAGAGCAGCGGCCCGAGCACGAGCGCCGTCGAGCCCGCGAGCGCCACCCACGCGGCGCCCGGGCTCACACCCGCTTCCGCGACGCGCTTCACGTCGGGCAGCGCCGCGACGGCCGCCGCTACGGCGCCGAGCGCCAGGGCAGACCCGGCGTAAAGCTTTTGCGGACCAAGCCCGCTCACACCGGCCGTAGCTCGAGCCGAACGCGCTCCGCGACCTTGCTCGGCACGTAGCCGTGCTCGAGCAGCCAGCGCGTCGCTCGGGCGAGCGTTTCACGGGCCGGACGATGCTGGTAGCCGAGCGCTTGCTCGGCCTTTTCGCTCGTGACCCAGACGTAGGCGTGGGCGTAGTCCCGCGCGAGGCGCGTCGTGAGCGCGGGCCGCGACCCGGTAAGCTCGGCCTTGAGCTCGGCAAACCACGCCACGAGGCTAATCGCGAGCGGACCCTTCGGGTCGCTCGGCTCGGCGAGGCCCGTGATGTCGGCGAGCATCTGGAAGAACTGCGTGTAGGTGACGTTTTCGCCGCCGAGGATGTAACGCTCACCCACGTCGCCGACTTCCATCGCGCGGATGTGGCCATTCACGACGTCTTCGACGTCGACCACCGAGATGCCGCCCTCGGACACGGGCACCGAGAACGTCGGCGGGAGCTTCAGGTATTCGATCAGGCTCTGCCCGTTCGGCGTGGGCTTGTAGTCGCGCGGCCCGAACACGCCGGCCGGCAGCACGCTCACGACCGGCATGCCGTCCGCGACGAATTCCTGCACGACCTCGTCTGCGGCGACCTTCGCCTGCACGTAGGGCTCGGCATCGACGAGGTTATAGCCGTGGGTCTCGTCGATCGGCTCCGCGACGGAGCTCGTGCCGAGCACCGCGGTGCTGCTCGTGACGACGATGTTCTCGATGCCGCGGCGCCGCGCCGCGCCGAGCACCGCACGCATCTGGTAGCGACCGTCGTCGATGAGCTGCTGCGGGTGCGCCGGCATGTACTGGAAGGGACCCGCGACGTGATAGAGCTGCGAGCAGCTCGCGAGCGCGCGGTACACGGTGTGCTCGATCGTCGCGTCGCCGAACGCGAGCTGGCACCGATCGTTCGGGAGGCCCTCCAGCCCGCGCAGATCGGAGCCGGCGCGGACGAAGGCTTTGACCTTCTCGCCCCGCTCCACGAGCTTTCGGACCAGCGTTCCGCCGATCAAGCCCGTCGCGCCGGTCACGAGAATCCAGGGGTTTTGCATGACCTCGAGGTGTTAGATCAGCCGGCCCCGGGCGCCAAGCCACGCTGCACCGCCCGCCCCGAGACCCCGGTAAGCTCGGCGCGTGGCCTCGGGGCAACGCTGGATCCTGCATGCGGACATGGACGCTTTCTACGCGTCCATCGAGCAGCGCGACCACCCGGAGTACCGCGGCAAGCCGGTGATCGTCGGCGCCGCGTCGAAGCGCGGTGTGGTCGCCGCGGCGTCCTACGAAGCGCGCCGCTTCGGCGTGCGCTCGGCGATGCCGGGGTTTCGCGCGCGCGAGCTCTGCCCGGACGGCATCTACCTGCCGTCGAACATGGCGCACTACGCGGCGGTGTCCGCTCAGGTGCACGACGTGTTCCTGCGCTTCACGCCCGAGATCGAGCCGCTCGCGCTCGACGAAGCGTTTCTCGACATCTCGGGCTCCCTCGGCCTGTTCGGCGCGCCGCACGAGCTCGCGCGTGAGCTCAAGAGCGCCGTGCGTCGCGCGACGGACCTCAACGTGTCCGTCGGGGTCGCGCCGAGCCAGCTCGTCGCGAAGATCGCGTGCACGCTCGGCAAGCCGGACGGCCTCCGCATCGTCGAGCCCGACGGCGTGCGCGCGCTGCTCGACCCCTTGCCGATCCGGCGCCTGTGGGGCGTCGGGCCCGTGCTCGGCGCGAAGCTCGCGACGCTCGGCATCGAGACGTTCCTCGACCTCTCGAGCTACGACGCGGAAGCGCTCGCGCGCGTGCTCGGCGAGCGCGCGCCCGAGCTCCAGCGCCTGGCGCGCGGCGAGGATTTTCGGCCCGTGGAGGCCGACCGCGCGCCGAAATCCTACGGGGAGGAGAACACGTTCGAGAACGACGTCACGGAGCGAGAGCGCGTGACCGCGGCGCTCACCTCGCACGCCGAGGCGGTCGCGCGACGCCTGCGTCACGACGGCTACGCCGGTCGCACCGTGACGCTCAAGGCGAAGCTCGCTCGTGCGCGCGGGCGACGCGAATCACGCGAGCTCGGCGGGCCCGCGGAGCCGAGCTACCCGATCGTTACGCGCAGCCGCACGCTGCCGCGGCCCACGGACGACGGCGCGACGATTCGCGCCATCGCCGTCGAGCTCTGGGACCACGCCAAGATCGGCGAGCCGGTGCGACTGCTCGGCGTCTCGCTCTCGAACCTCGAGAAGGCGGCGCAGCTCGAGCTCTTCGCGCCGAAGAAGAGCGCGCTCGGCAAGGCGCTCGACGCCATCACGGAACGCTTCGGCAAAGAAGCCATCACGCGCGCCGTGGACAAACCGCTGAAGCTCACGCCCGGGAGGAATCGGAAACGAGGAGAATGACGATGCAAAAGTCTCTGCAACAGTCCACGAAGAAAGCTGCGAGAAAGCCAACACCGTCGGCGAAATCGAAATCGAAGCCGCAGTCGCCGTCGAAGTCGAAGTCGGCGATATCGCGACCGAAAGGTGCTGCCAAGAAGTCGGGCTCCGACGCAATGGATCCGAAGTTCGCCGAGGTCGCCGAGGCATTTGCCAACGAGCGAGGCGTCACCGCGGGCCGGATGATGTCGTCTTTCGGGCTCAAGGTCGGCGGCAAAATCTTCGCGATGCACTCGCGCGATGCGTTCGTCGTCAAGCTTCCGAAGACGCGCGTCGACGAGCTCGTCAACGCCAAGAAAGGCCTGCGCTTCGACCCGCGCAGGAACGGTAGCGAGATGAAGGAGTGGCTCTCCATTGCCGACCGCAAAGCGCCGTGGCTCGCGCTCGCGAAGGAGGCGTTCCGTTTCGTGAAGACGGGGCGCTGAGCTACCGCCCGCGCAAGAAGCCGAGCCCCATCGCGATCGGCTCGCGCCTTTCGTACGCGAGCTCGAGCGCCTCGAGCTCCGCGCCGAGCGTCCGCGCGAGCGCTTGCGCGCCGGGCGTTTCGAGCGCTTTTTCGAGCAAATTCCAGCGCAAGAGCCACTCGCGCGGCTCGTCCTTCGCGAGCGTTTCGTGCACGGCTTCGAGCACGCCCGCTCGCGCCTTCACGTCTCCCCCCGACGGCAGCGCACCCACGCGCTCGTAAAGCGCGACCAGCGCGGCTTCGCGCTCGGCGCGGTGACGAGGCTTCGGAACGCGTATGCTCGAGAACTTCGTCTCGGCGTGAAACGTCGGGTCGACGGCACCGGCCTCTGCCGTCACGAAGTTGCCGAGCAGCACGAACGCGTAGCGCTCGAGCAGCACCGGCGGGTGCTCGGGAAGCTCGAGACGTGCGTCTTCGAGCTCGAGATGGAGGATCCGCCCGTCCTCGTCGTAAACGGGTCGCGCGAGTCGCCCTTCGACCCGCGCACCGTAACTGAGTTGCAAATGCAGCGGCTCGCCCGTCTCCGTCGCGCGCGTCACGAGGCCCTCGAGCGTCACGCCGGAAGGCAACGTACCCGGCAAAAGCCACTGCTCGGGCGGGCGTAGCTCGCGCTCGGCGGGATGGATCCTGCCGTCACGCGCGAGCTGCGCTGGACCCGCAAGACGAAGCCATGCAGGGCTTTCGAGCGACGGGCCCACCTCGCGCAGCACGCCCATCGCCCAGGCGCCGGACGAGAACCGCAAGCTCGCGAGCTCGCCGCTCTTGGCCGCGCGCTCGAGCGCCACGGCGCCGCCGCGCGTGACGGCGAGCTTCTGCGACACCTGCTCGAGCACGAGGTGGAGCTCCTCGAAATCGCGCGCGACGAAGAGCTGCGGCTGCGGCCGCGTGATGTCGTAACCGATCTCGATGCACGCCGCGTCGAGCGGCAGCTTGCGCACGCCGGGCGCGTGACATGAATGGCTCTCGCCGAGCGACGAGAGCAGACCGGCGCCGTACATGCGGTAATCGTCGACGCGCCCGACGAGGCCGTACTCCGCCGTCCACCAGTAAAGCCGGGAAAGCCAGGTCGCCTCGCTGTCCTCCGGCACGCTCGCGAGCGCCTCCGCGAGCTCGGCCTCGACGCGCGCGACGCTCTCCGGCGTGCGGCTCGGATCCTCCTTCACCTCGCTCAAGAGGTAGCTCGCCTGGAACACGCGCTCCTCCTCCGGCAGCGAAAAGGCGCGCTTGGCTACGTCGCCGATGCGGCGCAGGTACGCGGCGTACGCGGGCTCGGCGAGGATCGGCGCGTGGCCCGCGCCCTCGTGAATGATGTCGGGCGCGGGCGTGTACGCGATGTGCTCGCGCGTGCGCATGTCGGCCGCGATCGGCAAGAGGCCCCGCGACTGAAACTCCTGAAAGGCGCGCGGCGGGATGAAGCCGTCGACGCACACGGCGCCCCAGCCGAAGCGACCGAGCTTGTCGTTCATCTCCACGATGCTCGGGATGCGGTCGATCGAGATGCCCGTGGCCGCGAGCCCCTCGGCGTACGCGGGGTGCGCCGTTTCGACGAGCCGCGCGCGCATCTGTAAAAGCACGAAGCGCCAGACGGCCTGGTCGATGGCCGTGTACTGCCCGTATTCCTGCGACACGACGAAGCGCCGGAGGTGCGGGGGGACATGCGACGAGACGCTTGCCACTGCTTTCGATCTTAGCGCCGAACGGCAAGTCTCGGTATGCTCGGAGCCATGCGGCTCGGGACGCTCCGTGACGGCTCGCGCGACGGCACGCTCATCGTCGTCAATCCGAGCGGCACGCGCTTCGTGCGCGCCGCGCGCGTGGTGCCCACACTGCAAGCGGCGCTCGACACGTGGGAAGCGAGCGCGCCCGGGCTCCGCTTGCTCGCCGAAGCCGTCACGCGCGACCCGGCGAGCGGCGAGCCGCTCGACGTGAGCGCCTTGGAGGCGCCCTTACCGCGCGCCTACGAGTGGATCGACGGCTCCGCCTACCTGAGCCACGTGCGCCTCGTCCGCCAGGCGCGCGGGGCCGAGATGCCGGCGGATTTCCTCGAAACGCCGCTCGTCTATCAGGGCGGTTCGGGCGTCTTGCTCGCGCCGACGGCGGCGCTCACCGCGGGCGAGCCAGCGTGGGGCCTCGATTTCGAAGCCGAGGTGGCCGTCGTGCTCGGCGACGTTCCGCTCGGCAC
>DASUGE010000005.1:0-9000 GCA_036274215.1 Polyangiaceae bacterium
CTCGAGTTCACGACCAGGGAGCCGCGCCGGAGCGCGACGCGTGTGAGCCCGCCCGGGATGACGCGCACCTTGTCGCCAACGAGCACGTAGGGGCGAAGATCGACGCAACGTCCCTCGAGCTTGCCGTCGATGATCGTCGGATGGCGGCCGAGCTGGATGACCGGCTGCGCGATGTAGGAGCGTGGCCGGGCCTCGATGCGTTTTCGGAACTCGTCGCGCTGCTCCGCCGTGCTCTGCGTCCCGATCAGCATGCCGTAGCCACCGGACGCGTCCGTCTGCTTCACGCACAAACTCCCGATATTTTCGAGGATGTACTTGCGATCGTCGGGCCGGGTCGCGATGTACGTCTTCACGTTCTCGAGGATGGGATCCTCGTCGAGGTAGTAGCGAATCATGTCCGGCACGAACGGGTAGATCGCCTTGTCGTCGGCGACGCCGGTTCCAGGAGCGTTGGCGAGCGCGACGGATCCGCTGCGATACGCCGAGAACAGACCCGCACAGCCGAGGATGGAATCGGGCCGGAAGACGACCGGGTCGAGGTAATCGTCGTCGATGCGACGGTAGATGACGTCGACGCGCTTCAAGCCGTTCGTCGTGCGCATGCACACGGCGCCGTCCTTGATGACGAGATCGCGCCCCTCGACGAGCGTCGCGCCCATGCGTCGCGCGAGCAGGCTGTGCTCGAAGTAGGCCGAGTTGTACATCCCCGGGCTCAGCAGCACGATCGTCGGCTCGTCCGAGGAGCGGGGCGCGACGTGGAGCAGCGCGTCGCGCAGCCAGTCGGCGTAGTCGTCGAGCGGGCGCACGCCGTATTCCTCGAAAAGGACGCGGAAAACCCGCTTCAGCACCTCGCGGCACTCGAGCACGTACGAGGCGCCGCTCGGGCTCCGCACGTTGTCCTCGAGCACGAGGAAGCGGCCGTTCTCGTCTCGGATCAGATCCGTGCCGACGATGTGCGTGTAAACCCCCTGCGGCGGCAGCATGCCGATCATCTCGCGCCGGAAGCCGCTCGCGCCGTAGACGAGCCCCGCGTCTACTATGCCGTCGTTCAGGATCTTCTGCTCGCCGTACACGTCGCGCAAAAACAGGTTCAACGCCTGGACGCGCTGGACGAGGCCGCGCTCGACCTGCTCCCACTCGTGCGCCGTGATGAGGCGCGGGATGGGATCGAACGGAAACACCTTCTCGATGCCCGCGTTGTCCGAGTACACGGTGAAGGTGACGCCCTGGTTCCTCAGCAAGAGGTCGGCCTGGCGCTGGCGCTGCTCGACCTCCGGACGGGTCATCTCGAGCAAGCGTTGGGCGAGCGCGCGGTACTCGGGGCGGACCTGTCCGCCCGCCGTGAACATCTCGTCGTAGCTTTTGGGATCGAGCTCGTAGTCGTCGAGCTTCACGACGACCTACAGTGCCGGGCCATGGATTCGTCCATGTTTCGAGATTGTGGCCGAGGTCCCCTCGGCCTGAAAATCAGCCAGAAAGCTGCTTGATGCGCTCGAGCACGTCCGCCTCGAGCCGCCGCAAAAAGCCCTGCACGAGCTCCGCTGGTTGGGCAGCCTCGGCGAGCAGGGGTGTGAGGTCCATCGCCCAGACGACGCCCTCGTGCCGGTCCGCGTGCCGGATGTCCGTGAACGCGGCGTTGGCCGCGCGCCGGCCGAGCGCGGCGCGGTCGTAGCGCTTTTCCTTCACTTGCGACTCGAACGCGGCGAGCAGGGCCGCCTGGAGCTCCGGCCGTCCATCGACCGGCAGCTCCACCTTGTCGGCGCTCGTGAGCCAATCGAGATCGCGCCAGACCTCGCAGCCGAGGATCCGCTCGGGGCGCTCCTCGGGCGCGAGGCGCCGGCACGCCGCCAGCAAGCGCAGCGTCACGGCGACGTGCGTGTCGTGCCGATCGCTGAGCGCGTGCGTGTACACGACGCTCGGGCGCGTCACGCGCAGGAGCGCGGTGAGCTCGTCGACGACGGCGCGCTCGGACGGATCCTTCACGAAGCCGCTCGCGTGATTCAGGAACACGACGGCGCCGTACTCGCCGAGCAAGGCCGCGCGCTCCTGCTCGCGGCGGCGGATGGCGCAGAGCTCCTCGGGCGCGACCGCTCCGCCGCGTCCCGGGCTCCCGACACCGTCCGTGGCGACCACGCCCGTGAACCAGCGCTCCGGCTGCTGAAAGCAGGCCAAAATCCCGTGAATCGCCATGATCTCGAGATCGTCGGCGTGCGCCCCCACGCCGAGGTGCGTCGTGCGCGCGAGCGCGTCAGCGGCGGGCACGCCGTCGGGCACGAACACGGCAGAACCGGGCAACGGCAGCACGGATCGGAGAGGATAACATCCCCTCACCCTGCCGGCGCAATGCCGTGCAGCAGCACGTCCACGAGCTCGTGCGCTAGCGCCTTGCCGCTCGGCGCGCCCGGCACCGGCACCCGGTCGCCGAGCGCGCGCCGAATGAACTGCGGCGGCCCCGCGAGCCCCGCCGTCGCCAGCAAGAGCACGATCGGGTGCCGCTTGGCATCGAGGACGCCACCCTGCATGCCGTCCATCAGCGTGCGCAAGATGAGCGGGACGTGCCCCGCGAGGAAACGCTCCACCAACCGTTGGAAGCGCTCCGAGCGCTTCAAGCCCTCCTGCGCGACGAGGCGCAACACCTCGGCTTCCTCGTCGTGCACCTCGGCGATGCGCTCGAACAGGCGATGAAGCCGCTCGTTCACCGAGAATTCGGGACTGAGCGCCTGCTCCATGTCGGCGAGCACCTTGGCGTACTGCTCCTCGACGACGGCGAAGAAGAGGTCGTCCTTCGTCGGGAAGTAGTAGTAGATCATGCCGATGCTGGTGCCGGCTTCGCGCGCGATGGCGCGCAACGTGGCGCCGTCGACGCCGTTTTTCAGGAAGTGCCGGCGCGCAGCGACTCGAATGCGTGGCGCAATGTCGGTACGAGGGCGAGCCATCAGAGGAGCTTCTTTCGAAAGCGCAGCGAGCTCACGACGATGAGCACGCCGAGGATGGCGCTGAGCCAGATGAGCTCGGCGTACACGTCCTCGAACCCGCCGCCCTTGAGCGCGATCGCACGCACGATGCGCATGAAATGGGTGAGCGGCAGCGCGAGCGCGGGGATTTGCGCCGGCTTCGGGATCCCCTCGAACGGGAACATGAACCCGCTCAAGAGAATGTTGGGCAGGAGGAAGAAGAACGACATCTGCATGGCTTGCTGTTGCGTGCGCGCGACCGTGGAAAAGAACAGGCCGACCGCCAGATTCGCGGCGATGAACACGAACGAAAGCGCATACAGCAGCGCGATAGACCCCAAGAACGGCACATGGAAGATGATGCGCCCCGCGAGCAGGATGATCGTCATCTGCACGTACCCGATGAGCACGTAGGGCGCGATCTTCCCGACGACGAGCTCGACGGGCTTCACGGGTGAGACGATGAGCTGCTCGAGCGTGCCGCGCTCCCGCTCGCGCGCGACGGCCATTGCCGTCAGCATCACCATCGTCATGGTTAGGATGACTCCGATCAAGCCGGGCACGACGTAGACGGCCGTGCGTACCTCCGGGTTGTACCAAGTGGACGGCTCGAGCTCGACCGGCTGCGTGGTGAGACCGCTGCCGCTCGCGGCGAGCTTTTGCACCATGAGCTCGGCCGAACGCGAGAGGGCCATGCCGGTCGCGGTGTTGGTCGCGCTCGCGACGGTTTGAGGATCGGAGCCGTCGATGATGAGCTGGAGCTTGGCGGGCTTTCCCGCCGCGAGCTTCTCGCCGTAGTGCGGCGGCACGACGAGCGCGACGCGGGCCTCGCCCCGCCGGAGAGCGCGCTCGATTTCGGCATAGCCGCCGACGTGACCTTTGATGTCGTAGAAGCCCGTCGCGGCCATGCTCGCGGCGAAATCCCGGGACGCTGCGCTCTGGTCCTGGTCGTAGACGAGCGTCGGCATGTGCCGCACGTCGTTGTTGATGGCGTAGCCGAAGAGCAGGAGCTGGAGCAGCGGCAACGCCACCATCATGGCGAGCGTCATGCGATCGCGCCGGAGCTGGAGCAGCTCCTTCCAGGCCACGACGAACGGACGCAGGCTCAAGACGCCGCCTTCGTGGCGGCATCGTCCGCCTCCGAGCGCACCATCGACACGAACGCGTCCTCCACGCCGACGCGCGTCGGGCGCACGCTCTTCGGCCGCAGCTCTCCCGTGAGCACGCGTTCGATGACGACGTTCGGATCCGTGTCGTCGCGCGTCACGAGCCGGAGCACGTTGCCGTAGTGCGCCACCTCGTCGACCGCGGCATCGGCGCGCAGCCGCTCCGCGACTTCCTGCGCGCGGTCGCTCTCGAGCTCGACGCCGCGCAGCTTCCGTCGCGCCACGATCTCCTCCGGCGTGCCGACGTCGAGCACGGTTCCGCGGAAAATGAAGGCCAAGCGGTGGCAACGCTCGGCTTCGTCCATGTAGTGCGTCGTGAGCAGCACCGTCGTGCCCTCGTGCGCGAGGCGGTGGATCTGCTCCCAGAACTCGCGCCGGCTCACCGGATCGACGCCGGCCGTCGGCTCGTCCAAGAACAAGAGCGGCGGCTCGTGGATGGTGGCGCTTGCCAGTGCGACGCGCTGCTTCCACCCGCCCGAGAGCGTGCCGGCGAGCTGACCACGACGCCCGGAAAGGCCCGTTCGCTCGAGCACGTCGCGCACGCGTTTCTTGCGGCGACTGAGCGGCACGCCGTAGATGCCGGCGTAAAACTTCAGATTCTCCTCGACGGTCAGGTCCTCGTACAGGCTGAAGCGCTGGGTCATGTAGCCGATGCGCTCCTTCACGCGCTCGGCGTCGCGCCGGATGTCGAAGCCGACCACGCGCCCCTCCCCGCTCGACGGATCGAGGATGCCGCACAGCATGCGGATGGTCGTCGATTTGCCGGCTCCGTTCGGGCCGAGCACGCCGAAGATCTCGCCGCGCGCGACCTCGAGCGAAACGTCGCGCACGGCGACGAGCGAGCCGAAATGCCGCGACAAACCGCGTGCAACGACGACGGGCTCGTTTCCGGCGGGCTCGCTCACGACAGCCTCGCTCACGGGCGCCTCGATTTCGTCGCCGCGGCGGACGCCGGCACCGCCGGTGCCGCACTCGCGCTCGGCACAGCGTCCGGCGGAGGCTCGATCCGCGCCCGCTGGTCCGCCGGCGTATTGCGGTCGATGCTCACGCGCACCGGCACGCCCGCATGCAGCTGTGCGCCCGGATCGTCGATGCGCACCTTCACGCGCACCACGAAGTTCGCGCGCTCGGTCTCGCTGAAGAGGTAACGCGGCGTAAACTCCGTCCGCCGCGCGATGTGCTCGACGTGCCCCTCGAGCGCCCCTTCGATACCGTCCGCGCGTAGCCTCGCCCGATCCCCCACGTCGATGCCCGGCAGCTTCCCCTGCGGCACGAAAACGACGGCGTAGAGCCGCTTCGGATCCGCGACCGTCAGGACGGGGGCCCCGGCCTGCACGACCTCGCCGGATTCGACGTGCCGGTCGAGCACGACGCCGTCCGCGGGTGCCCGCAATTCCCGCCGCTCGATGCGCAAGTCGTCGAGCGCGACGCTCGCCTGCGCGGCGTCGGCTTTCGCGCGCGCCGCCGCCCGCTCCTCGGGCCGAGCACCGCGCTGCTGTTCGCTGAGCAAGCTCTCGAGCGCCTCGCGATCGGCGACGCTGCGTTGATACTGCGCTTCGAGCTCGTCCACGCGCGACTGGGGCGTCACATCGTGGGCAGCGAGATCCTTCTCGCGCTCGAGCTGCTTCTTCACGAGATCCTCCCCCGCCTTGGCCGCGCGGATCTTGGCGCGCGTCACCGCGATCTCTTCCGGTCGCACCCCCTTGTCGACCACGGTCGCCTGAGCGTGCGCCGCGCGAGCCTCGAGGTCACGTGCCGCCCGCGCCTGTTCATCGAGCGCATCGTCGACCGTGGCAAGCAGCGCCCCTCGCTGCACGGCGTCGCCCTCACGCGCCGTGAGCGACGTGATGCGCCCGCCTACCTCGAAGGACAAGCGTCGCTCCTCGAGCTCGGCGGTACCTTGGTACATCTCCTCTTCGGGCGCGGCGCGCGCGAGCTGACACCCCGCGGCGCCGAGCGCCGCGACCAGCAGGAGTCTTCGAGCCCTCGCCCAGCCCGCTTCCCTCGGCGAGTTTTTTATCATACGAAAGAAAATAAACCTGGGATTCAAGCGCGTCCAGTTGCCGCACAAAAAACCAATAGAAACACCGCATTAGTTCTGCGCGGGGGCCAGTTGTTGGCCCGCAGCGACACGCCGCCACGGGCCCGTTAAGCGGCGCTCGCCTGCGGCCGTTGGACACACTCGAGCATGGCCGAACGCAGCGACACCGTCCCTCCCGCGCGACCGCTGGTCCTCATGCGCTTTCGTCCGGTGTGGACGTACATCGACGGCGTGCGCGAGTTCTGTCGCTTCTTCTGCGACACGACGTTCAAGACCAACGATCTTGCCGAGCGCGCGTCGGTCGTGATTCAGGAGACGCTCGAGAACGCGGTCAAGTACTCGACGGGCGGCGAAGAGGCGGAGCTCGAGCTTCGGATCCAGAGCCAGGGCCAGACGATCGAGTTCTCGGTCTCGAGCCTGCCCGATCCGCTGCACCTACCCACGCTGCGCGCCGAGCTCTCGAGCATCGCGTCGCAGACGCCCGAGGAAGCGTACGTGGCGGCGTTCCTGCGAGCGGCGTCCGAGCCCGGCGAAGCGTCACGCCTCGGCCTTGCGCGCATTCGTCATGAAGGCCGCGCCGAGCTCTCGCTCGAGGAAGAGCCGGGCGGACGCATCCGCATCACCGCGACGGGGACCGTATGCTGAATCCCGCTTCACTCACTCCGCCCGACGTCGCGAGCGTAAAAATCGGCGTCTCGAGCGACGGCGTCACGCTCTCCGGCTCGATCACGACCAAGGAGCCCGATCGCAGCCTCGGCCGCTTTTTCCGCAGCGTGCACGAGGCGGCGCTCCAGAGCCGGCTCAAAGAGCTCCGCGTCGACGTGCGCGGCCTGAGCTTCGTCAACTCCTCGGCGATTCGCGTCTTCATCGATTGGGCGATCTGGGTCTCGCAGCCGAACGCCGGCTACCGGCTGCGCTTCGTGCGCAATCCGAACGTGACCTGGCAGCGCGTGAGCTTCCCCGCCATCGCTCAGCTCGCTGCCGCGCACGTGGTGATCGAGGATGGTGTATAAGCCGAACCGCGCTTCGCTCCCGGCAGGGCCGACGCCTCGCCCCGCTCAGCAGTCACAGCAGTTGCCGCGGGCTCAGCCTTCCGGACAGCTACCTCGCGTGCAGCCGCCGTCGAGTCGCAACCCCGCGCAGGAGTGGCGCACCGCGAAGGAAGAAGTGCTCGTGCGCTTGATGTTCACACCCGGCTCGAGCCCGCTCGAGGCGACGCACACCTTCCTGAACGCCTACCTCGCCGAGCGCGTGGCGCCGGCGGCGGCGCAGCGCGTGTGCCTCGCTGCCTACGAGCTCCTTTCGAACGCTACGAATTACGCGACGCTCGGCAGCGACGTCGTGCTCGAGATCGTCGAGCGCATTGGCAAGGTCAGCGTACGCGCTTCGAACAACACGATTCCGGCGCGCGTCGCCATGCTCCGGCAGCAGCTCGAGAGGATCCAGGCGAACCCCGAGGAGACCTTCGTCTCGGAGCTCAGGCGCTCGATGGTCGGGGGCGTCTCCCGCCCGATGCTCGGCCTCGCCCGCATCGCCCACGAGGTCGGCCTCGCGCTCGAATTCGACATTTCGGGCGACCGCGTCACGGTGACCGCCGCGCCGCGGTGAGAGCGGGCGGCCTCAGTGCGCCCCGGCTCGAATCGCCGATAGCGCCTGGCGAGCCCTTCGCTAGTGAGATTTCCGTAACGGAGACGTATCCTCGCCCCATGAGGCAAAGCCTGGGCGGGCGCTGGGGTCGAACGTCGGCGAGCGTTGAGCGGTGTTGACGAAGGAAGGCGTGGGCGCGCGACGCGCGGGCGGTCTGTTCTCGCTCTTGGCGGGACTGGCCGCGTGCGGACCCGCAGCGCGTGGGAGCCCAGCTCCCGCGGCGTCGCCGAGCGCCGCGCACGAGACCCGCACCAGCCTTACGCCGAGCGCGTCGAGCGCGCCCACTGCCCCGCCGGAGGAGCGATCCGTACGGGCGAAGGACACGGAGTCCCGCTGCGCCTCGCTCCCGCCCGTGATTGAGCGTTGCACGCTGCCTCGCCCGCTCGTCACCCTCCAAGCGACGCGCCCGCTCGCCATCGAAGGCGCGAAAGACGGACTGCGCGTGTTCGGCGTGCGCTTCGAAGGCGCCGAGCAGCGACCCTTTGCGACCTCGCTCACGCGTGACTTCAAAACTTTCGACGCGCTCGTGCTGCCGTCCAACGACCGCGCGGCGGCGCTCGGCGCGCTGGGCGAGCTCTTGCTCGTGCGGGAGCGCGGCCGACCGCTCACCCTCGTGCAGAGGAAGAAGACGCTCGGCGTGCTCGGCAAAAGCGCCCCCATTTGGGCGCATGCCTTCGGCGCTGAACGGATCGCGCTGGCGCAGGATCCGGAGGACGACGGCCGCTGCGAGCTGGCGCTCGAGCCATGGCCCGCGACCGAGCGCCCGGCCGCTCCGCGCGAAGACGACGTCTGGTGCCGCGCCGGCAAGGGCATGCCCGCGCTCGGTCCCGGCCCGGAAGGCGCCCTGTACTTCGCTCGACCGGACGCGGACGCCTGCACGCATCGACTCGACGCGTGCAACGTGAGCGGGGCGCCCGGAGACTGCGTCAGCCTGTGGCGCTGGAGGGAAACCGACGCGGCGCCCGCACGCCTCGCGCCGCGACTCCCGATGTTCGCGTTCGGAGGCAGCGCAACGGGGGCGCTCCTGGTCAGCGTGCGCGGCGAAACGTCGGGCTGCGGGCGCGCGGACCCTCGGCCGGTCGAGTCGCGCGCACCAGGATTGCCCGGGGACTTCGTCTACCCTTGTTTGCCCGCAGCCGAAGAGGATTTGGCGCTGCTCGACCTCACCCGGGAAAAGCTCCTGCGTTTCGGC
>DASUGE010000006.1:0-2271 GCA_036274215.1 Polyangiaceae bacterium
ACCGAAACCGAGCTCAGTGAAGTCGATGGGGCGAACGGTCGCTTGATCGTGCGCGGCCACTCCGTGGCGGAGCTCGCGCGCCTGCCGTTGCTCGAGGTGGCGAGCACGCTCTGGCGCGGCTTCGTGCCCGAGGCGGAGCTCGAACCGGCGGTCTTGGGTCGCGCCTTCGCCGAGGCGCGCGAGCGCGCCGCGCGGGTCGTGCTCGCACAGGCACCGGCGCTCGCCCGTACGAGTGCGGGGGCGGGGTTGCGCCTGCTCGTCGCCGCGCTCGCCACCCAAGGTGAACCGTCGCCGGCCGCGCTCGCCGGAGCCTTTCCCGTCTTCATCGCGGCACTCGCGCGAAAAGGACGTGGTCAGACCTGGCTCGTGCCGACGAGCAGCGTCTCACCCGCCGAGGATCTCGTGCACCTGCTGCACGGCGAGCCGGATCCGGTGCGAGCTCGGGCGCTCGACGCCTATTGGGCGACCGTCGCCGACCACGGCATGAACGCTTCGACGTTCGCCGCGCGCGTGATCGCCTCTACCGGCGCCGAGCTCCTGCCCGGGGTGCTCGGCGCGCTCGGCGCGCTCGAAGGACCCCTGCACGGCGGTGCGCCCGGTCCCGTGCTCGACATGCTCGACCAGATCGGCTCCGCCGACGCCGTGGACGCATGGCTCGAAGCGGAGCTCGGCGCGGGGAAGCGCTTGATGGGCTTCGGGCACCGCGTGTATCGCGTGCGCGACCCGCGCGCCGACGTCCTCCGGCAAACGGCGGAGACACTCTCCAGCCGCTACCTCGAGCTCGCCGCCGTCGTCGAAGCCCGAGCCCTGGCGCGCCTCCGCCGCCACAAACCCGATCGCCCGCTCGCGACCAACGTCGAGTTCTACACGGCGCTCGTCCTCGACGCGATCGGCATCCCGCGTGACCTCTTCACCGCCACGTTCGCCGCAGGGCGCGTGCTCGGTTGGATCGCGCACATGCTCGAGCAGAAGCAGCGCGGCCGTCTGATCCGCCCGAGCTCGCGCTACACGGGGCCGGCTGTGGTGGACGCGGCGTGACGCGCGTCACGCGCTGACGCGCCTTCACGCGCTCCGCGTGCCTTGGTGGAAGACGATGCGCCACTCCGCGCCTTCGCGGCGCCAGACTGAGCTTCGCAGGGAGTTGCCGCAGCGGTAGGTGGCGAGGACAGCGTCCGGTCCGAGGATCGTGACGCGGAAGTTCGTTGCAGCGGGGAGCTCCAAGTTGGGCGGTTCGGCGAGGAGCAGCGCGACGGTCTCCAGTTTGGTGAAAATCCTGCCGGAGGCGCCGAATTCGACGAAGTCGTCGGAGAGGAGTCGATCGAGAGCCGCTCGCGAGTGTCGGACCGCGGGGAGGAGCAGCTCGGCTTCGCGTTTTTGGATTTCGTCCTGGAGCATGTCCGCGACGTGATCAAAAGCCGAACTGCCGGGAATCTGAAGCGCGAATTTCAGCGGCTTATCGCTCGACGTTTTTTAGTCTTGCCGTAATTGCGCGGGCCTCGGCTTCTCACTTGTCGTTTGACGCTTCGGTCGTGGTTCCGTTCGTCGAGCACGACGACCGAAGCGTCTTCTTTGCTTTTGTGATGGCGGTTTCGCCACTGGCGGAAGTTTCGAGAGACTTCGCGCGCGGGGCGCGTGAAAGTCTTGGGTCCGCTCGGGCTGCGCGGGAGCCGACGCAGGCTCAGAGCGCGTACTTCGACTTGCCGGGGACGAGGCTGAGCTCGCGCGTCGTCGTACCGAAGCTCAGCGTGTAATCGCCGAAGAAGCCGTCGAAGCTGAGCGTGCCGTCCGCCTCGACGGGCAGCTCGAGATCCGTGCTCCAGGTCTTCAAGAGGGCGTCGAAGCGGCGACCGACGACCGTGATTTCTCCGTTCGTATCGAACAGCGCCGAGGCCGACTCCCCCTCCGCTACACGCGCCCAGAGCGTCGCGAGCGTGAAGCCGTCGGCTTGCGGCGTGCCGAAGACCAAGCGCAGCGTTTCTTCGAGGATCGTGCCGGCGCGCTCGGCGTCGGCGCCCCTCCCGAGCACGCGGAAGTCGGTGAGCGCGAGCCTGAGCCCGGTGCTCGACAAGTTTTGCAACACCCCGAACGCGCGCGCAGGGCTGTGCACCTGCGCACCGAGCTCCGCCGCGCCTCGCGCGTCCGCCCGATACTCGATGCCGAGCCCGTCGAGCGCGCCGCCTGCCCGCACGATCGCTTCCGCGTGGCGGCGATACCAGTTCGCGTACGGATCCGGAGCAGCGCTCGCCGGGTCCCGCGAAAATTGCAACGAGT
>DASUGE010000007.1:0-7187 GCA_036274215.1 Polyangiaceae bacterium
GATCGATTGCAACATGCTGCATGGCTGTCTCCTTGAGCTGCGCCTAAGAGCGCGTTTTCACCTGAGGCATCCTCGCGGATGACCTCGTTGCTCGAGGAGACAGCCATCCCTTTCAGGTTGCCAGCCACCCCATCGCATCTAGGCCGAGCACCGCGCCGCCCAAGAGCTCGACGGGCGTCATAGCGTTCCAGCGGCGTGGCGCGCCACAACCTCGCCCCCACGCGCTACGTCGCCGGCCATCCACTCACCAAGCTCTCTCGCAGCGCGTCTCTCGCAGCGCGTCTCTCGCAGCGCGTCTCTCGCAGCGCGTCACCGCCCAATGCCGTCGTGCCCCCACGCTGGCTTCGCCAGCGTAAGGGGGCACCAGCGCGCGCAGGCCGAAGGCCGAGCACGCGGGCCGCACCGCGCCGTCCCCACGTGGGGGGCAACTACATCTTCCCACCGCACCGGTCACCGAAGTCGACCCCCGCCGGCCCCTGCGCCACCGCGCCGGCGCCCACGACTTTGGGGGCACCACTATCTCCCGTCGTTGTAGAATCGGATCGAATTGGAGCGCGCTGTTCGGAGTAGGGAGCGGGACGCCCAGATCATGGGCTGCCGCCAGCCGTGGCTTCCGGGGGCTCGGGAGGGGCGGCGAGCCACGCCGCGATCTCGTCCTTGACCATGATGCCGAGCATCACCGTGAGCGTCGTGAAGAGCACGACTGTCTCGAAGTAGAAGTGCAGCCCGAGGTCGGTGACGAGCGTCGTGAAGTACTGCCCCGCGCACATGAAGAGCAGCGTGAGCCAGAGGTACGCGTCCCAGTTTTCGGCGGACGCCGGCGCCTCGAGCGTGGGCTTGCGCTCGGTGGCGAGCATCGGCAAGAGGAACACGAAGTGGATATAGTAGTTCGCCGGGTAGAGCAGCACCGGCACGAGCACCATCCCGAGCACGGCGGCCTGGTCCATGCGGCGCTTGCGCGCGGCGAGCCCGACGAGCCCCACGTAGAGGGCGGAAGCCGTGAGGAAGAGCGGTAGCCGATTGCGGATCACGGCCGCCTGGTTGTCCTCCCAGCCGCCGATCAGCGAGCGCAGGGCGATCGACGCGGGGTGGCTGTCGGCCGAGAGCTGCGAGATCTTCTTCAGGCAGTCGGGCCACGCCGACGGCGAGAGGAAGGCGGAGGAGACGGCGAAGGTGACCACCATGGTCGCCGCCGCACCGAGCAGCATGCGCACGGTCGCGCGCTCCTTCTCGAGCAGGTCCTTGAGTGGCGGAAGCTTGCGCTCGCGCGCCACGTGCTCGCTCAGGCGCAAGAACGCGGGCAGCGCGGCGCCCGCGAGCGAGAGCGCCGGGAACACGCGGATCATCGTCGAGAGCGCAAGCAGCGATCCCCCGAGGGCCCAGCGCTCTTTGCGGAGCGCGCAGGCGCCGTAGCCGATGTACGCGAGCCAGTCGTGCCGGAGCGGCGCGCCACCCCAGTTCGTGCCGTACATGATGAAGTCGTTCGCGCCGAACACCGTCATCACGATCAGCGCCGTGCGCGGGCCGTAGCAGCGAAAGACCGCGTAGAACATGCCGGCAAGCAGCGCGAGGTCGACGAAGCCGAGCAGCGTGAAGTTGAAGTTCGACGGCTCGAACGCGGAGAACAAAAAATGCGCGATCGTGATCCAAACGGGGGTCGCGTTGCCGCCGAAGTCGCACAGCATCTCGAGCCAGTGCGAGTTGCCCATGGCGTCGCGGAACCAGCGCGTGTCCTCCTTGAGCTCGTCCCAGCGCTCCGGCGTGAAGTTCTTCTTGATGGCGTCGATGCGCTCGCGCTGCTTCTCGGGGGTGCTCATCCGCAGCGAGTGGAGATCGCGCATCGGGATGTTCGCGATCGCATCCTCGCGCTCCGGGTGGTCCTCGAGGTACGTCGCGACGTCGGCCTCGTACGTGCCGCGGTAACCGAGCTCTTTGAAGTACTTGGCCGTCGTGTAGTACTGCCGAAGATCGAGGTAGTGCGAGAAGGTCCACTCGTCGTTGCCGCGACTGTAAAACTGCGGCTGCGCGAGGTTATAGAAGCAGACGATGCCGAGCACGCCCGTGATGGCGAGGTTCGTGAGGATCACGGGCCGGAGCGCCGGAAAACGCTTGGGCGCGAAGAGCTCGCGCGCGACGGTGAGCGCCGCCAACATGCCGACCACGCCGCGCGAGAGCGACACCTCGCGCGGGTCGAGCGGCAAGCCGTCGAAGTAAGCGCGCAAGAGGTTATAGGCGCCGATGGCCGCGATCCCGACGGCGAGCGCGATGGTCCACGGCTTCGAGCCGCGCGTGAGGAGCAGCGGCGCGAACAGCGCCAAGCCGAACAGCACGGCGGCGTCGCGGAAGCGGCCGTCGAGCCCGCCCGAGCGCACCTCGGGCACCGGACCCGGAAACGGGCTCGGAACGCTCGAGAAAACCTCGAGCTCGGTCAGGCCGAAGAAGCCGTCGCCCGACTTCGGATGCACGCGCACGTAGCGGCCCGCGCGGTTCAGATCGACGGTCGAGCGGGTGCGCAGGCCGGGCGAGCGCTCCGGCCCTGCCACCCACAGCGTCGACCATTCCTTGCCGTCGTTCGAGATCTGGAGCTCGTAGGAGTCGTTGTTGTCGCCCTGCAGCCACGCCGCGCGGATCGTGGTGACGGAGCCGAGGTCGTACTCCACGTACGTATCGCGTCCCGCGAACGGCACCGTCGCCAGGCCCTTCCAGTGGTCGCCCTCGCGCCCGCGGCGGCCGTCGGTGAGCGCGTCCACCCGGCGATGCGCGTCCGTATGAACGGGAGATTTGCGGAACAGAAGGTTGCCGTTCGCGACCGGCTCGCGCGGTGCGCCGTCCGCCCAGGCTCGCCACCCGACCAGAAGAAGGCACGCTCCCAACAGCGCGATCACCACGCGCAAGACCTTCGGCATGGGCGGACCTTTCGCACGTCGTCGCGACGGGCGCCATACGGCGCTCGCGCGGGTGCGATTTCGCAGGCCGAATCAGCCGCTGCCCGTGCGGAGCGGCGCCCGCGCTCAGGGGGGCGACGGATAGGCTCGGTTCACGTAGCAGAGCCCTTCGCCGCCGTTGAGGTGACCCTCGGTGCTCACGAGGTAGCTCATGAGGTCGAGGTAGCCGCGGAAGGCCTCGCGCGGCTCGCCCGCGCGGTCGACGAGCACGTGGCCGACGCCGAAACCACGCTGCCGGCTCACGGGCAGCTGCTGCCCCGCAAGGCACTGGCGCCACGGCAGCGGGCGGCCCCTGCCGTCGGTGAACGCCGTCGGATCCACGCCCGCGAGGCTCTCGCTCTCGAGCGTCGTGCGCGGCGGTGCGCCGGCGAGCCGGGCAGCGAGCTGGTCGAAATACACCGGGGAATCGTGCACGGTGTCCGAAAAGAACGGATGCTCGAGGTGCAGCGTGATTTGGGCCAGCGCAGCCTGGTTCGCGAGCACGGCGATGCCGCGCTGGTACTCCTCGCCCTCGAACGGGTCGCCCTGGTTCTCTTGATTTTGGCAATTCTCGTAACTCGTCGGGGTGACGAAGCCGAGCTCGAAGGGGACGCTCGTGGGGAGCTCCGCGAAGTCGTAGTCGAGATCGCTCGTCACGCAGGCCGCGCCGCGGAACGTCGCCGTGCCGGCGTAGAGCATGGTGTAGCCGCGCTCGATCATACGTTCGTAGAGCGCTTCCGTGGCGGCGTCGCCCGCGAAGTTGACGCGTGAAGCGCCGGCCGTGGCGGGTGCGATGCGGTAGCCGAACGCGTAGCGCTCGTCGTTCGCGAACGGCTCGTCATTGCGCAGATTTTGTCCGCTGAAGCGCGCGAGCGGCACGGCGCTGCCTTCGCCTCCCGCGGCGGTCGCGTCGCCCGGCAGCGCCAGATCTACCGCCCAGGGCCCGGCGAGCTTTGCGACCGGCGCGCCGGTTTGCGATGGGTCGGCGGGCGATTGGTCGGGGTTCTCCGACAAGGTGAGGTCGCTCACGGTGACGAGGACGTGCGTGAAGCGAAGCTCCCAGCCGTCGAGAAACGTCACCTCGCTACCGCTCGGGAACGAGAAGCCGTCCGTGGCCGCGCGTTCGCCCGAGATTCGAACGTCGACGCTGCCGCCGCCGGCGCTTCGCTCGTCGGAGCAGGCGCTCGCGCCGAGCGAGGAGAGCGCGAGGAGGGCCGTCGTGGCGTGGCGTCCGATCATGGCTCGAACCCGAACGTGTAGATGCCGGACGCCGCACGCAGGCCGATGTAGAGGTTCTCGCTCGCGGGCGTCGACGTGCTCGGGTCGTCGTCGAAGTGGTAGATGCCGTCCGCGTCCGCCGCGAGCTCGGAAAAATCGACGTTCGAGAACATGCGCGCGGCGTCGACGGTGAGGGTGAGCGCGAGCCCCCGCTCGGGCGTCACGCGCACGGGCACCGGGCTCACGATCCGCTCTTTGCAGATGGGCTTGAGCCCCGGAAGCTCGGGGGGCGTCGGCTCGAGCCGATTCTCCCCAATCGTGAGCTTGCCCTCGAACGGGAAGCGGGTTCCGTCGCGCTCCGCGAGGCCTGCGACATCGAGAATGACCGTGCGGTCGCTCGCGTCGTTCACGTCGCCGCCCGTGAGCCAGACCTCGCCGGCCTGCGCGAGCTCGGCGGTCGCTTGGCCGAGCGCCGGGAAGGGTTGTCGCTCGGTGGAGAGCGCGTCGAGCTCGAGCGCGAAGGGGACCTCGGCGACGTAGACACCGGGCAGCATGCAGCTCGTGTCCGACGAAACCGACGCCCGTGCCGCTCGCGTCAGATAGAGCGCACCGACGTGCACGTTGGCGCGCGTGAGCGCGAGCGTGTAGCCGAGGCCGGTGACGCTCGGGTTGTCGACGGTGCCCGTGCCCGCTCCGCGCCCGAACGCTTCGAACGAGAAGGTGTCGCCGCCCGTCGTCCCGACGCACGCCGTCGTGGCGAGCGCAAGCGCGCCGAGCGCGGTGTGAAGAGCACGGATCATGAGCCTCCAATCGTCGCCGACAGCGACAGGAAGAACGTGCGGGGCGGGCCGGCAGCGAAGTGGCGCGCGGGCACGAGCGTCGGCGCCGCACCTGCGTGCGCCGGGAAATTCGAGACGAAAGCGTATTCGGCGAGCTTTTCCCGGGTGTTCAAGAGGTTCATCACCTCGAGCTCGAGCTCGAATGCGCCGTAACGAAGCGCCGCGGAGCCGTCGAGCGTGAAGATGGTGTCGCTGCGCTGGCCGTAGGGCAGCGCCCGGCGTCCGACGTAGCTCACGCCGAGACCGAGCGAGCCGTGCGGCTCGTGCCCGGCGACGGCGAAGGGGAGGTCCGCGTTCAGGGCCGTATCGGAGCGGACGACGACGTCGGGGACGTAGGGGACGAGCAGGCCGGTGTCGTCGAAGGCCGAGCGCACGAGCGTCACGTTCGCGTTCTCGTCGAGGAGCCCGCTCGTGAAGCGCGCGGCGCCCGTCCAGCCGGTGCGGGTGGTCCCGCCGCCGAGCACGGAGCGTCCTTCGGTCTCGCTGAATACGAGATCTTTGTCGACGTGCGTACGGAAGAATATGGAGCGCACGATGACGGAGGCCGTGTCGAACGTGTGGGCGTACGCCACGCCGGCTTCCTGGGCGACGACGCTCGCGAAGGGGGTAGCGACGTCTTGCGTGATGTAGCTCGGGTCGATGGAGCGCACCCCCTCGCCGTAGGCGAGCGAGAACGTGACGTGCTGAAACGGGCCGAAGAGCAGCGTCGCCCGCGGCATGAGCTTCGTGCTCGCCGTGGACGAGCGTTGGTCGGGCTCGCGATGCTCGCCGCCACGCTGCTGGTCGAGGCAGCTGGCGTCGCCGGGAGGGTGCTCGGGGGACGGGAGCGAAACGTCCTGGGCCGCGCAGAGATCGTGCACGTCGTAGACGAAGAGATCGGAGCGGACGCCGCCGCGCAGGGTGAGCCAGTGGAGCGGCCGTAACGCCACGTCCGCGTAGATGCCGATGTCCGCGAGGTCCGACTCGAGGCTCGTCTCCGTGCGGTAGGGCACCCCGCTCGCCGCCGCGATGCGCTGCTGGAGCGCCGACACGGCGTCGGTGCGGGCGAAGTAGCCGAGCTCGAGCTCCTGCTCCTGGCCGAAGAGCGAGCCGTGCGTGCGCGCCCAGCCGCGCCCGCCGAGCGTCGATTCCGCGACGTGCATGTCGATGAGATCGCCGCGCTGCGTGTGCGGCTCCTGAATCGCCTCCTGGGAATCGAGCAAGAAACCGGTGAAATTCTCGCGCAGGCGCATGCCGCGGCGAATCGCGAAGAGCTGCTGGTAGAGCAGGAAATCGCCCGCGCGCGACTCGACGTCGGTCGCCACCTGAAAGCGCGAGCCGTCGCCGCCTTGGTTCGGATCCGCGGTGTCGTAGAAGCCGCGCCGCCCGCTCGCGACGTCGTCGGCACGAAGAAGCCCCGCGCTGTGATACGTGTTCGCGTAAGCGGTGCCGCTCACGCGGAACGTCGTCTTGGGGCCGAGGCGGCCCTCGTATTGAGCCATCGCGCCGCCGTGCTTGGTGTCGCGGTTTTGCCCGAAGCCGTCGCTTCGAGCGATCTCGGCGCCGCCGTAGGTGTGCACGCTTTCGCCCGTGGGAGCCCACAGGACGAGCGCGCGCTGGGTTCCGTACGAGCCGAGCGTCAGCCTCGTCGTGAGGCCGCGCTCGCGGAGGCCCATCTCGTAGTCGACGGAGCCGGCGACCGCGTAGTTGCCCTGTCGCGGATCGAAGGGCCCCTCGAGCACGCGCAGGCCGAGCACGAGCTCCGGAATGATGAAGTGCAGATCGGCGTAGCCGTTGCCGTGCAGGTTGCCGCTCTCGTTCACCGGCACGTGGTCGACCGTTGCCTCGATGTCCTGCCCCTCGCGCGCGTCGAATCCGCGCAGGTAGATGCGCTCCGCGTGGCCGTCGCCGCCCTCGTTCGTGAGGAAGACGCCGGGGGCGAGCTTCAGGAGCTCGGTCGCATTCTTGCGAGGAACGCGCGCGAGGTCGCCGACGGGAGTGCGGAAGTCGGAGGCGCCGCGGGAGGGGGCGGGGGCGCGGCCGACGATGACGACTTCGGAGGGGGGCGGGGCGGGGGTTGGGTCAGGGTCAGGGTCAGAGCTAGGGTCAGGGTCAGAGCTAGGGTCAGGGTCAGAGCTAGGGTCAGGGGCGGAGGGAGCTGGTGGGGAGGAGGGAGCAGGTGGGGCGGAGGGAGCAGGTGGGGAGGAGGGAGCAGGTGGGGAGGAGG
>DASUGE010000008.1:0-2213 GCA_036274215.1 Polyangiaceae bacterium
CCGCCTCACCACATGCCGCTCTCCGGGCGAGGGCGGCGGCGATGCGAGTCAGCCGCACACGGAGCAGGCCGTGCAGCTGAAGGGCATCGACACGTCCTCGCTCACTGCCCGCGAGCGCTCGGATTGGTCGGAAAGCGTGTCGCACCTGATGTCGCCCTGTGCCGATCAGGCGGTGAGCCTCGCGCAGTGCGTCAACGAGAACAGGCCGTGCCGAGCGTGCCGACCGGCCGTGCGCTTGCTGCTCAACGAGGTGCGCCGCGGCCGGACTCAAAGCCAGATCGAGACATCTTACCGCGAGCGCTTCTCGCCCGATCGCATCAAGAACATCGATCTCAACGACACGCCGAGCAAGGGCCCTGCCAATGCGCCGATCGTGATCGTCGAGTTCGCCGATTTCGAGTGTCCGGCGTGCGGCGCCACGCAGCCGGTGCTCGACCACCTCTACGAAGCCCATCAGGGTCAGGTGCGCTTCTTCTTCAAGCACTACCCGCTGCCCATGCACCCGAACGCGGAGAAGGCCGCGCGCGCAGCGGTCGCGGCGATGCGCCAGGGGAAATTCTGGGAGATGCACGCCGTGCTCTTCAAGAATCAGACCGCGCTCGGCGTCGAAAACGTGGAGAAGCTCGCGCAGGGCATCGGCCTCGACATGGCGCGCTTCCGTCAGGATCGGGACAGCGAAGCCACCGCGGATTTCGTCGCCAAGAACCGCAAGCAGGGCGAAGCGCTCGAGCTCACGGGCACGCCCAGCATCTTCATCAACGGTCGCAAGTTCTCGAGCACGGGCGAAAACCAGGCCCAGGATTTCGAGGACTGGATCAACCTCGAGCTCGAGCTGACGGGCGCCGCGCCCGCGCCCGCCGCGCCCGCACCCGTCGCGTCCGCTGCACCGCCCCCGCCTTCCGCCTCCGTCGCTCCCGCCGCTCCGGCGGCCGCCGCCGCCTCGGCGCGCCCGGCTGGTTCTGCGGCCAAAGCCCCATGAGAGGCGGCGCCGAGGGCCTCGGTTGCTTCCCGACCGGGCGGCACTATCCGGGCATTGCGCACCTCCTGCGCGTCGTCGCGGCGGGCCTCGCGGAGGAATTCCTCGGCGAAACGCGCGTCGACGAGCTCCTGCTCGCGGCGATCGACACGGAGACGACCGGTCGCGATCCGGAGGTCGATCGCGCTGTCGAGATCGCGGTCGTGATTTATCGCGGCGCGGAGGTCGTGAATCGCCGCTCCTGGGTCGTCAACCCGGGACGCCCGATCCCCAAGGAAGCCTCCGACGTGCACGGCATCGACGACGAGGCCGTCAAAGACGCGCCGCCGTTCGCGGCCATCGTCGCCGAGCTGCTCGCCACGCTCGCCGGCGCGGTCCCGCTTGCGTACAACGCCGACTACGATCGCAAAGTGCTCGCGGCCGAGCTCTCGCGCGCGGGCCTCGCCCCCGAGAGCCTGCCCCCGGCCCTCCGCCGCAACATCGAGTGGATCGACCCGCTCATCTGGGCGCGCGAGATCCAACGCGCCGAAAAGAGCCGCGCGCTCGCCGAAGTCGCCCAGCGCCTCGGCATCCCGCTCGAGAACGCGCATCGCGCGACCGACGACGCCGAAGCCACCGCCCACGTCTTCGCCGCGTTCCAAAAAGATCCGCGCGTCCCGAAGACGTACGGCGCGCTGATTCAGGAGCAGCGCCGCATCTCGCGCCTCTTCGACGAAGAGCACAAGTTCTGGCGCAAGGCCTAAAAGCGAGCTCGTCTCGCGGCGAGCGCGGGCGGAAGTGCTGAGCGACGTCGTCTCGGGGCGAGCGCGGGCGAAGTGCTGAGCGAGCTCGTCTCGCGGCGAGCGCGGGCGGAAGTGCTGAGCGACGTCGTCTCGGGCTGATCGAAACCGCGCTGCTCGGTCGCGCGAATGCAGTGGGGGAAGCAGTTCCCCCCGCGTGGGTCCCACGTGGGCGCGGCGTCGTGGGTGCGTGGGGCAGCAGGCTCGATTTCGGTGACCGGTGCGGTGAGGAAGATGTGGTTGCCCCCCACGTGGAGCGGCGTGGTGCGGCCCGCGTGCTCGGCCTCCGGCCTGCGCGGCGCGGGTGCCCCCTTACGCTGGCGCAGCCAGCGTGGTGGCACGACGGCGTGGGGCGGTGACGCGCGGCGAGAGCGTTCTGCGAGAGACGTGCTGCGAGAGACGTGCTGCGAGAGACGTGCTGCGAGAGACGTGCTGCGAGAGACGTGCTGCGAGAGACG
>DASUGE010000009.1:0-9217 GCA_036274215.1 Polyangiaceae bacterium
CGCGACGCTTCTCACTGCGCGGGGGCAGCACCTTGGGCTTCCAGCCCTCGTTCAGGTGAAACCAGAAGATCACCCACAGGTACGGCCAGAGCTCCAAATCCTCGAGCGCGTGCTCGAAGCCGTTCTCGGGGTAGAGCTCGATGCGTCCCCGGGCGTCGCGCGCGGCCGCGGTTTGGCGCGGTGCTTCGGCTCGCTCGCGAAAGGGCGAATGCACGACGCCGATCGGCCGGCACGTGAGCAAGCGCTCGGTCACTGCAGCACGCGCAGGCGCTTCTGCCGAAACTCGATCGGCTCGTTGCCGACGTCGAGTCGCATGACGCTCTCCGGATCCGGCAGCCAGCCCTCGTTTTCCTGCTCCGCCTGCCGTGGCGCCGCGGCGAGCGGCTCGGGTGTCGCGTCCCAGTTGCCGAAATCGTCGCCGAGCGGTCCGGGCAGCGTGGGCTGCACGTTGCGTTGAAAGAGCTGAAAATCGTGGCGCGCCGTGAGCACGAGCGGCATGCCGCGCTCGGGCCCGCGCTCGCGGAACCAGGTGCGCGCAGCCTCCACGTTCGCGATCAGCACGTGGTGCTGCGGATCGGTCTTCGCGGCGGCCATGAAGTGGTCCTGCATGCCCGCGATGTCGCCGCGCTGGTAGGCGGCGCAGGCAAGGTAATTGTAGGCGAGGCCCGGCGTCGGATGCCCGAGCTCGATGGCGCGGCGCGCTTCGACCGCCGCCGCCTCGAATGCCCCCGCCTGGTAGTGAGCGCCGGCGAGATCGAGCACGGCAGGCGCATGCTCGCCGAGTCGGCCGAGGACGGTCCGGCAGTCGTCGACGCTCGGAGTCCATTTGTCCTGCAGGCCGTGGTTCTTCGCGAACCAGGCGTCGAGCAGCGCCGCGTCCTCCTCGCTCGCGTCGAAAGGCACCTTGAGCTCCTGGAAATCCTCCGTGAAGTAGAGCTCGCGCTTGAGCCAGCCCGCGCGCTCCGCCGCGTGAAAATCTGCGGTGCCGGGATACACCGACAAGCAGGAGAAGATGAACTGATGGGGGCGGGCCCGGTCGAGGAAGGCCAGCGTCTCCTCGAAGGTTTCACGCGTCTCGCCGCGGTTGCCGAGCATCATGTAGAAGCGCACCTGCACGCCGTAGCGCTTGGCCATCTCGGTCGCTTCGACGATCTCGTCCACGGTGATGTTCTTGTGGATGGCGTCCAGAATCCGCTGCGAGCCCGACTCGACGCCAAGCGAAAGTCGCTGGCACCCGGCGAGGCGCATCTCGTACAGAAGCTCCTCGCTGAGCACGTCGACGCGCGTGTCGCAGCTCCACAAGAAGTTGAGCTTTCGCTCGCGAATTCCGCGACAGAGCTCGAGCACGCGCTTCTTGTTGGTCGTGAACGTGTCGTCCTTGATCTGAATCATGCGCACGCTGACGCGCGCGAGGGCCGCCTCCAGCATGTCGAGGACGTACGGCGTGGAATGCCCGCGAAAGCCGCGCCCCCACGTGGTCTCGGCGCCGCAGAACGTGCACTGCCACGGGCAGCCGCGCGAGGTCATCACGATGTGCGTGCCGAAGTAGCGATGCGGGCATTCGAGCGTATCGAGATCGCGCACGTTCGCGCGCTCCGGCCCGGCCTCGATGCCGCGGCTCGTGCGCACGACGGCGCCCGGCAAGCCGTCGAGGCTCCGTCCGGTTTCGACGCGCTCGACGAGCTCGGCGAACGTCGCGTCGCTCTCGCCGAGCGTCGCACAATCGATGTCCGCGTGGTGCTCGAGCATCTCGCGCGCGAGCGGCGTCGCGTGCGGTCCCCCAATGACGATGCACGCCTTCGGATGCCGGCGCCGGATCTCCTTCGCGACGAGCGCCACCCCGCGCCGGTTCGCCGTCCAGCACGAGAGACCGTACACGTCGGCCTCGAGCCCGCCGATCACCTCCTCGACCCGCGACCAGGCGAACCCCGACAGATTCATGACCTTGACGCGATGCCCCGCACGAATCGACTGCGCTCCGAGCGCGAGCAGCCCATACGGCGTCTGATAGAAATCCGCGTCGAGATCACCCTCGCGGAAGTCGCTTGGCGGCCCGTCGGGCGGTCCAAGCGGCGGTTCTCCCCGCTCGGCAATCTTCCACGGCGGGGGATAGAGGAGCGCGATGCGCATCGAGAGGCTCGAAGAATAGCGTAGATCGAGCCGCCAGGAGATCGAGGGGCGCCGCGCGGGGGCGCGGAAGGCTCGACGCAGGGCCTCGCGCCACGCGGCGAAAAGAAAAACGATTGCGCGCGGGGCCGAGATGGCGAAAGTGGCGCGGTGAAAACGACTTCTTTCTCGCTCCGAACCGGCGTGGCCGCGCTCTCGGCGCTCCTCTTCGCCACGTCCCTCGCGCACGCGCAGGGGGCCCCGCCGAGCACGACGCCGCCCGCACCCGTCGCACCCGTCGCACCCGTCGCACCCGCATCGGCGTCGCCCGCGCCCGCGTCGCCGTCGACCGCACCCGCGGCGGCGTCACCGACGGCGCCGCCAGCCGCGTCCACTCCCGCATCACCGGCGCCCGACGCCCACCCAACCGAGCTCGAGCCGACCCTCAAGCCGCTCGTCCCGACGGGAACGCACGCGAACGTCGAGCAGCCGCCCGAGGCCGCAGCCCCGCCGGTTTCGGATTACCCGCCGTCACTGCCTGCGCCGCCCGAGCCGTTCGGAACACGGGGAACGTTCGCGCTGACGGGCGCGTTCACGCTCGGTACGAGCTACACGGGCTCGATCGAGAACTCCAAGGCCTCGGAGTTCGAGCTTCACGTGATTCCGAGCCTCGACTACTTCGTCGCCGAAAATCTCTCGATCGGCGGCGCGCTGATTTTCGAGTACCAAAATCTCACCTACCCGTCATCGATGAGCGTCACGTCGACGACGTTCGGGGCCGAGGTCGGCATCGGCTACAACGTGCCGTTCAGCCCGCTCTTTTCGTGGTGGCCGAGCGCGCACATCGGTTTCGGTTTTTCTCACACGAGCTCCGACCTGCGCGAGCTCCTCAACGGCGTGGCAGTCCCCGTTGCGACGTCGTCCGACGACCACGTCGTCGTCGCGCGCGCCTATCTCCCCTTCTTGATTCACCCCGCGCCGCACTTCTTCGCCGGCATCGGCCCCGACGGGTTCATCGATCTCGTGCGCGGCGGCGATACGAACGTCGATCAGCGCTTCAACATCGCGCTGACGTCGGTGGTCGGCGGCTGGTTCTGACGACGACGGCCGCCGCCGGTGGCGAGTAGCCGTCGGCGGCCGTAGACTGACGCAACTCGCGCCGCACGACCGATCGGGAGGCATGGGCAAGGTCATGAGCAAAGTCACGATCACCAACCAATACGACCGGTGGAACGTAGAGCAAGGGACTCTCCAAGCGGACCGAGTGCGCACGGTCACCCTAGAGGCCCTCGTCGATACAGGCGCCACGACACTAGCCCTTCCGGCGGATGTAGTCGCGGCGTTGGGGCTCCCCGAGATCAACCGACGTCGAGTACGGATGGCGAACGGAGCCGTCGAAGAGCTCGCCGTAGTCGGCGGTTTCATGCTGGAGATCCTCGGCCGAACGGGGATGTGCGAAGCCTTCGTGCTGCCGGCTGGTACCACCCCGCTGATCGGGCAGGTCCCGCTCGAAATTCTCGACTTGATCGTCGATCCAAAATCACGCGAGGTAACGGTGAATCCGGCGTCGCCTGACGCGCCGTTACTGGACTTGCTCCGAGCGTCGTGACGGGCCCTGCGTAGCGAAAAGAGCGCGCGGCGCTTCGTTACTGCGCCGTGCCCTTGACGTTCAGCTCCGCGACGGCCGTGTAGCTCTTGCCGTTCAATTCGTTCAGTCCGACGAAACGGATGTAGCGCCCCGTCTTGGCGGTGACGGTGACGAGCGTGGGCGTCGTGCTGGTGCCGAACGTGCCCGTCTTTACGGCCGTGCCCCAGTCGGTCGTCGAGGCGCTCACGTAAAACTCGTAGTCCTTCACCATGCCGTTCTGGTTGCCGTCCGCGCGCGGCGAGTACTGCATGGCGGTGACCGAGTAGCTCGCGCCCAGGTCGATCTGGATCTCGTGCGGCGGCGGGGGCTGCGCGTCTTGAAACTGCGTGTGCCAGAAGGTCGACGGCGAGTCGTCGAATGCGTTGGTCGCCGGGTCGTCCTCGCCCTTGGTTTCCTCGCTGTCCACCTTCACGAGCTTCCAGTCGGAGTGCGACACGAAGTCCTCGTTGCCGCCCGTGACGACCTCGCCGGTCGTCAGGTCGAGCTGCCAGGTCGCGTACCAGTCGAGCACGAGCTTGCTTTCACCCGAGACCTTGAGGGGCAGCCAGATGTACTTCGAGCTCTTGAGATCCGGGTCTTGCCAGCGATCGCCGACGTAGATGTACGTCGTCGTCTTCGAGCCCTGTACCGGGAGGATGTACGCCGTCTGGGTATCGAAGCCGGTACCGTCACCGAGGTTCGAAAGTGAGCTCCACGGGCCGTCCATCGACGTCGCCGAGGCGTACTTCTGCTGGTTCGAGTCCCAGCCGGTCGCGCCCGAGTTCACGATGAAGTAGCGACCGTTCACCTTCATGATCGCCGGGGCCTCGCGGTAGCTGCCGGCCCACAGCGTCGAGATCTGGCGCTTGTAGTTCGTGTAGTCGTCGGTGAGCTCGTAGAGCGAGAGGTCGGCGTTCTCGTTCGAGGCGGAGAGGAAGTACGCCTTCCCGTCGTCGTCCTTGAAGAGCGTGTCGTCCCGCGACATGCGATCGTTCGGGCGGAAGTGTCGGACCTGCGTGTAGTCGCCGTCCACCGTGTCGCTCGTGAACACCCCGGCCTCGGCCGTCGCGTAGTTCTCTCCCTCCCAGTGGAGCCACATCACGAATTTCTTCGTGGTGTCGTTGTAGACGACCTTGGGCCGCTCGATGATGCGATCGGACGCGGCGAGATCCTTCGAGCTCTCTTTGGTGATGATCGCGTGCCGGAATTCCCAGGTGACGAGATCGTCGGACGCGTAGCAGTTCACGGCCTTGAAGTTGCCGGAGTTCGCGGATTTGTCCTCGCCGATCCAATACCACTTGTTCTCGTAGCGAATCAGGCCCGCGCCGTGCGCCTCGATGCGGTTGCCGTCGGTGTCCTGCCAGTAGTCGCCGTTCGTGAAGGTGACGATCGTGTCGTTGCCGCTCGCGCCTGCTTGCGGCGCCGCGCCGGCACCGCCCATGGCGCTACCCGCCGTTCCACCCTTGCCGCCCTCGGCGGGGCCGCCGGTCCCCCCCGAAGCGTCACCCGCGGAGCCGGCCCGTCCGCTGCTCGCGCCCCCCGCACCACCGCTTGCCGGCGCCATGCCGCCGCTCGACACGCTCGTGCCGCCGGTCGCGCCACTGCCCGCGCTGCCGCCTGCGCCCTTGCCCGCGCCGGAGCTGCCACTTCCCGACTGAGCGCTTCCACTCGAGCCACCGGAGCCACCCGAGCCGCTCGGCATCGCGCCGCCGCTCCCGGGCGTGCCTGCGCGGTTGCCGGCACCAGCCCCGTTCTGAGGGGTGGAGTCGGAGCCGCTGCACGCTACGGCAGCGCTCGCGAACGCCAGGGGAACGAACAGGTGTTTCGCGCGCAAGGTCATCGCTACTCGCGTTTTCTCAGTATATCCGAAGCGCCAAGCGCTCGGAATCACTCTGGGTCTCGTCCCAGAATGACACGAAGCGCTCGGGGTGGGTGCACGCCGCGAGAATCTCGAGCGATTCGGCTCACGACCTCCACCCGCTCGCGTCGAGCGATGCGCGCCACCGCGCTCCGCACATCGTCGAGCGAGACGGCGCACACGGCGCACCGATCCTGACCGCGGCACCGCTTCGCCCGCAACCCCGAGCGCGGCGCAACGCCTCGCGACACCGCGCGCCTGGCGCTGTTAGGCTCGCGCGCGTTGAACCGCCTTTCGAACCCGCGCGCCCTGCTCCTCGTCACGACGCTGGCTGCTTGTGGGCCGTCACCCGGCGGCTCCGCGCTTCCGCCGGCCGCGCCTCACGCCGAAGCGTCCGCTCCGTCGGGTGCCGGTGCCACCCCCGCGAACCCTCCGGCGCCGGTCGAAGCCGGCGAGCGCCCGAGCGTCGCGTGCCGCGCCAAGCACCCGATCATTTCCATGCCGCTCAGCGCAGTGAACGTCGACGACTGGGCGAACGCGATCGCCGGCTACAAGCCGCAAGCGAACGGCGGCCGACCCGTCGCGTGGGAAGGCGCCGAGGGCGACGTGAAGGCGTACCTGGAAGGCGTGCATGCCTGCGTCCACGAGGCGTTTGCGGATTCGTTCCTGAAGTCGCTCGCGGGCCTACCGAAGGAGAATCCCCTCGCCGATAACGAGCTCGCGACGACCGTGGAGCTCGTCGTCGACGGTGAGTCGGGTGCCCTCGTCGAGTCGGGTGTCGTTTCGTCGAGCGGCGTCGCCGAGCTCGACGCGGCGGCGCTTTCAGCGTTCGGTCGCGCCTTTCCGCTCGAGCCGCCGCCGCCCGCGCTTTTGTCGAGCGACGGGCGCTTCTACGTCACGTGGGAGCTCCACCGGCAACGGAGCGAAGCGTGCAGTCCCGCCGCGGCCCGCGCCTGGAAGCTCCGGTTCTGAGCTTTTCTCCGCGTCAACGCCGCGGCCGCGCAGCCGCGGCGGCCGGGCGCGAGGCAGCGAGTGCTTCGGCACGCGCCTTGAGCGCGAGGTTCATGCGCTCCCAGCCCGCGCGATACGGCTCGAACCCGGCGAACGGCACGAGGACGCCGCCGAACGACTCCTCCTGCGTGAAACGCGTGCCCGTCGCACCGAGCGAGTCGACCTTCAGCACGTGACGCCCGTCGAAGAGCCCCGGCATGAGCAAGCGGCCGCGCCATACCACGCGCCGGCCTGGCTCGAGCTCGAGCACCTCGGGGGAGAAGCTCTGTGCGCCCTTGCCGACCGGCTGCATCGTGAGCGCGAGGTCGTTGCCTTCACGCAACGTACCGCCGGCGCGAACGAAGAACGGGTTCCAGCAGTGATAGTGCTCGAGATCCGACACCACCTCCCACACGGTTTCCGGCGGCGCGTTGATGTCGACCGTGGCTTTCATGCTCGAGCAGCCGGCGCCGAGCAGGCCGAGCAGCGCGGCCACCAGCGCTCGCGAGGTCACGTGTGCTCGGCGACTTCGTCGCGCGTTTCGATGGGGGCGCCGAAAAAGGCCAGGATCGCCCCCAGCGCGGGAACGATCGCGATGAAGCTCATGACGCGCAGGGGATCGGCGCCACCTTTCACGAGAAAGCCGACCGCCCACGGAAACGGCGCGGTGATGATGCGGCCAAAGTTGTAGGTGAAGCCGCCACCGGTCCCGCGCAGGCGCATCGGAAAGAGCTCGGGCAGGTAGAAGGGGAAGGCGCCGAACACGCCGAACACGCTGAGCCCGAGCGTGAACAGAAGGTTCAGCCGCGTCGTCGCGGGCCAGCTCGGGATGAACGTGAGGAGCAGCGCGGCGACGCTCGCCGTGAAGTAGACGCGGAACAGATTCTTGCGTCCGAGCGACGCCGCGGGAATGCAGAGCAGCGTGCCGATCAGGCCGCCGAGGTTGAAGGCGTTGCTGCCGCGCGTGATGAATTGAGTCTTGATCACGGCGAGCTCGAGGGGCGGCGGCAGCGGCTTGAGCTCCTGAGCGAGCTGCGCGGCGACCACGGGAATGAACGCGCCGCAGCTCCACCACGTGATGAGCGCCACGAGCGCCATCGCGAAGCCACCGAGCGTCCTGCGGCGGAGCGGTGGCACGAACAGCTCGGCGACGCGCGGCTCCTGCGCGGGCTTCCACGTTTCCGGCTCTTTGACCTTGAGCCGGATCACGATCGCCACGGCCGCCGGCACGAGGCCCGTCAGGAACACGACGCGCCAGGAAAGGCCGGGGTCGAGCGCGATCGATTTGACGGTGCGCGTGAAGAGATCGTTCACCCAGGTCGCGAGCGCGAGCCCGAACGACGCCGAGGTGTAGAGCACGACGCCGCCCGCGACGCGCTTCTCGCGCGGCAAGCTCTCGGCGACGAGCGTCGCGCCCGCGGCCCATTCGCCGCCGATGCCGAGGCTCGCGATGAAGCGAAACACCGCGAGCACGTAGATGTTCGGTGCGAACGCGCAGGCCGCCGTGGCGAGCGCGTACGTCAGCATGGTGAGGAGGAGCGTGCGCGTGCGCCCCAAGCGATCGGTGATCTTCCCGAACAGGATGCCGCCGAGCGCCCAACCCACGAGGAGCAGGCTCGTGAGCCCGGCAGTCCAGGGGAAGATGGCTACCTTCGTGTGGGGATCGCTCGGCGAGAGCCCGAGCAGGTTCGGAACGCAGATGGGCGCGACGAAGTTGAAGAGCAGCCCATCGAAGATGTCGAAGCCCCAACCGAGCCAGGCCGCGAACAGGACGAGATATTGGTAGCGGGTGAGGCCGAGCATCGGCGCTCAGACGCTTCCCAGCAGACGCTTGGCGCTACCGACCCAATCGTCCTTGCGAATGCGCGCGGCCTTGATGCCGATCTTCTGGGCGATCGCGCTGATGTCGCTCTCGGACCAGGCGGCGATCTGGGCGACGCTCGTGATGCCGTTCGCCTGCAGGAGCATCTCGATCTTCGGGCCGATGCCCTTCACGGACTTGAGGTCGTCGCCGTCCGGAGGCGGCGGCGGGACCGAGGCGGCACGCGCGTTCGCGAGCGCGGCTTCGAGCTCGTTGATGCGGCCGCGCAGCTTTTGTTCGAGATCGGGGTCGATCGGGGGCGCTGCGTCCTTGGCCGTGCCGAGCGCCTCGGCTTCGAGCTCCTCGACGCGGGCCCGCGTGCGCGCGAGCTCGGCGCGCAGGCTGTCGCGCTCGCTCCGCACGTTGCGTAGGTCCGTGTGTGCGCTCGCCAGGTCCTGGCGCACCTGGACGAGGGTGTTCGCGAGGTGAAGCGCGCGTTGCTCGGCCGAGATGACGGTGCCGGACGGTTGTGTCTGCGGCGCGCTGCTCGCGAACGCGCCCGAGGGCGGCGGCAATCCGGAGCTCCTGAGCGGTGCCCCGCCGGGGCGCATGCTCGGCGGCTGCGGCCGCATGCTGGGCGGCGGAGGCGGCGTGCGCGCACCGAGCGGAGACGAAGCGCCGGGTGCGTCCGGCTGGGATCCACCAGGGACGACCGGCTGCGGAGTGGTCGGTCGCGAGCGGACCGGCGGCGGCGGGGGACCCGACGAGGCCCCAGGCGAGCTGAGCGGTGGCGTGGCCGGGGCCCGGACCGGAGGCGGCGGCGGGCCGCCGGACG
>DASUGE010000010.1:0-4721 GCA_036274215.1 Polyangiaceae bacterium
GGGCTCGGTGCTGACGGACGTGACGCTCGGCGCGCGCGTGAACGTGAAGCCGTACTCGGTGCTCACGGAGAGCCGCGTCGGGGATCGCGCCGAAATTGGGCCGTTCTCGCATTTGCGGCCGGATTCCGAGATCGAAGCCGAGGCGCACCTCGGCAATTTCGTCGAGACGAAGAAGACTCGCGTCCGGCGCGGGGCAAAAGCGAACCACCTCGCTTATCTGGGCGACACGGACGTTGGCGAGAAGGCGAACGTCGGCGCGGGGACCATCGTGTGCAACTATGACGGTTTTCAGAAGCACAAGACGACGATCGGCGCCGGAGCGTTCATCGGCAGCGACTCGCAGCTCGTCGCGCCCGTGACGATCGGAAAAGGCGCGTTCGTCGCGAGCGGGACGACGGTGACCGAAGACGTGCCGGACGAGGCGCTCGCCCTGTCGCGCACGCCGCAGGTGACCAAGGCGGGGCGCGGGAAGGCGTTGAGGGAGCGGCTCGCGGAGGCGGCGAAGCAGGCCAAGCAGAAGAAGGGGTGAGGGCGCGGGCCGTTCCCGAGCCGGAGGCTGTCCGCCTGCGCGCGTCCCGTCTCGGCGGGTCGCGGCCTATCTTTGAATTCAAAGATAGGCACGGTGCTGCGAGAGATGCGGTCGTCGGGTAGCTCGCGCGTCCTGGCGCGTTGCTCGTTTCGGGCGCGCACGCCGGGCCGGGCGCGTTCGCGCACGTCGGGCGCCTGAGTTGGAGACGTCCTTACGCCGGCTTCGCGCTCACGAACCACGTGCTCGACGGCGCGAACACGCCGTTCGGGCGCTCGAAACGCGCGAGCGCGTCCTTCAGGGCGGCCGTGACGCGCGGGGTTTCGTCGATGCCCTTGCTGCCGGCGAGGCGGATCATTTCGCCGGCGGGGCCGATGGTCGTTGCGAAAGCGACCGCTTCGTCGAGGTCTTTGCCGATGCAGACGTCGGTGTCGAAACGCTCGAACGTGATGTGACCGTACCCGGCGGCGACGAGCTGGGCGCTCACGACGTCGGCGCCGGCCATCGAGAAGGGGCCGGGGCCGCAGGTGGGCTGGTTCGGATCGTCGTGCGTTACAGCGGGGAGGATCGGCTTCACGGCTTCCTCCGCCGCGTGCATCCATTCGTTGTCTTCCCGCTTGCGCCAGACGACGAAGAGAATCGAGCCGCCAGGAGCGAGCGAGCGCCGCACGTTGCGCAGAGCGGCGACGGGTGACGAGAAAAACATGACGCCGAAGCGCGAGAAGGCGAGATCGTAGGGGCCGCCGAGATCCTCCGTCTGGACGTCCGCTGCGAAAAAACGCGCGTGCTTGACGCCGGTGTCACGCGCGCCGCGCGTCGCTTCCTCGACGAAGTTCACCGCGGCATCGACGCCGACGGCGCTGCCCGCGGGGCCGACGGCGTGCGCGATGTCGAGCGTGGTGTCGCCGAAGCCGCACCCGAGATCGAGCACGCGCGCTCCCTCAGCGGGCGGGTGCCGGCGCAGAGCCTCGACGCCGTGCACGGCGAGCCCCGTGGTGAGGATGTGACGGAAGCGCGAGAATTTTTCGAACAGCACCCCGTCCCAGGCTTGAATGGCCTCGGCGTTCGGGTGCATCGCGCTTAGCCCGCCGCGCCGCTAGCTCGCGAGCGAGCGCTTGCGGTCGTTCGAGGTCTCGGGATCGGGCGGCGTGTTGGGGAGCGGGCTCGACGGCAGCTCGTGCTGCATGAGCCGGCGCTTGGTTTCGAGGTACCCGGCCGAGAACGGCGTGGCGGGCACGAGGACCGGGACGCGGCGCTCGATCACGATGCCGAGTCGCTTCAGCGCTTCGACCTTCGCGGGGTTGTTGGTCATGATCTCGACGGACTCGACGCCGAGCTCGCGCAGCATCGCTGCGGCTACGTCGTACGTGCGCGCGTCGACCGGGAGGTGAAGCTGCTCGTTCGCGGCGACCGTGTCGGCGCCTTCGGCCTGCAACGCGTAGGCGCGAACCTTGTTCGCGAGCCCGATCCCGCGGCCCTCTTGACGGAGGTAAAGAATGGCACCGAAGCCGCGCTTGGCGATCTCCGCCTGGGCGCGCTCGAGCTGCTCGCGGCAGTCGCACTTGAGCGAGCCGAACACTTCGCTCGTGAGGCACTCCGAGTGAACGCGCACCGGAACGTTCCGCCGGCCGCGCAGATCGCCCATGATGAGAGCGCAGTGCTCTTTGCTGAGGGCGGGGTGCGCGTCGGGATCGTCCCAGTGGTAGACCCGCAGCTCGAAACGACCGTGGCGGGTGGGGATCGGCGCTTCGGCCAGCTGCTCGAGCGCTGGTGCCGGATGATTCTGAGCCATCGTTCTCTCTTGTCCCCGAGCGGTGCCTGTTGCCCGAAAGCCCTAGGGCCTTCGCATGAGTTAGCGCGTCGCTCGACTGATCCCTCATAACATGAGGCCCCGCCGGCTAGGGGTCAAGGCCGCTAAATATTGCCAAATGCGGGAACCTTTCGGGGCCAATTGACTCGGTCTCGTGCCGCAAGTTTCGGCAAGCCTCAACCTGCGGCCTGCACTAGCCGTATCAAAGCGCGCGGCGTGCCACGATGCGCGCTGAGCCGACGAGCGCCATGATGGTGTGCTCGAGCGACGCTTTGGGTGGGCGTTTCGAGCCGCCTTTGAGGTTCGCGTCGAGCTCCGCCAGGCGCAGGATGAAGCGCTCGAGATCGGCGGGCTCGAGGCCCTTCAGCTGGGCGGCGAGCTCGCGCGCCTTGAACGGCGGGGCGCCGGCCTTGGCCGCGGCTTCGTTCGGGCTCGCGCCGGCGCGCTGCGCGGCATCGAAGCGCACGAGCTGCCGCGTCGACCACGCGAGCACGCCGAGCAGCCGCAGCCCGCGATCCGCAGGGTCGTACACCTCATCGAGCGAGCGCAGCGCCGCGCCGAGATCGCGGCGACCGACCGCGCCGACGAGCTCCCACACGGTCGAAGGGCGCAGCTTCACGACGCATTCGGCGATGGCGTCTTCCGTGATCTCGCCGCCTTCGCCCACGAAGAGGCACAGCCGCTCGACGGCGTCGATGACCTGCGCGAGCTCGGGTCCCGTGAGCTCGGCGAGCACGTCCGCGGTGTCGCTCGAGATCGTCGCCTTGCGCTCCTTCACCTCACGCTGGACGAAGCCGGGCAGCGCGCCGCGCTCGAGCGGCTCGCAGCTCACGAGGAACCCCGCGCTCCTCGCCTGCGTGACGAGCCGGCGCCGCTTGTCGAGCCCCGAGCCCACGAGGACGAGGACGGTGCTCGGTGACGGCGCCTTCGCGTACTCGAGCAGGCGATCGAGCGGCGGCTCGCGCTCCTTGCCGTCGCCCTCTTGCCCTTCGCGCGGCTCCCAACGCTCGAGCCCGCGCACGACGAGAAGCCTTCGCTTCGCCATCATCGGGAGCGTGCGCGCGGTGGAGAGCACGCGCTCCACCGGGACCTCCCCGGCCGTCAGGTACTCGTCGTTCAGACCGGGGACCGCGCCAGCAAGCGCCGCGCGCTTGAGCTCGGTCACGACGCGTCGCTCGAGGTACGGCTCTTCCCCGACCAGGAGGTAGACCGGGCGGAGCTCGCCGCTTTGGGCCTCGGCAATCGCCTGCTCGGGAGACATGGGGCGGAAACGATTTAGTACCGAGGCCGAACGGCCAGCGCAAGGCGCTTCGGGGCCGTTGTGCCGCGGGTTCGTCGATGCGCGCCACACCGAGCGCCAAGCGGTGGTAAAAGGCCGCCGTGCTCGCTCGCCGCGTCGATGGATGCCTCGCGCTCGCCGCGCCAGCTGGCTCGACCCTCGTCGTCATCGGGAACTTCGATGGCGTCCACCTCGGTCACCTCGCGGTGCTCGAGGCGAGTCGCGCGGAGGCGGAAGCGCGCGGTCTCACGCTCGTCGTGCTGACATTCGAGCCGCACCCTGCGGTCGTGCTTGGTCAGGGCTCGATGCCCGCGCTCACGACGCTCGAGCGCAAGCTCGATCTGCTCGGTCGCGCTTGCCCGGGCCTCACGGTCGTGGTCGAGCCGTTCACGCGCGAGCTCTCTCAGCGCTCCCCCGAATGGTTCGCGGAGGACGTGCTCGCCAAAGCGCTCGGAGCGCGCGTCGTCGTCGTGGGGCAGAACTTCCGCTTCGGTCTCGGGCGGTCTGGTGACCTCGCCGCGCTCGAGCGCCTGGGCGCCCAGCTTGGTTTCGAGGCTCACGCCGAGCCGTTGCACGGCGACGCCGACGGCCCCTACTCGAGCAGCCGCATCCGCGCGGCGCTCGGGGCCGGCGACCTCGCGACGACGGAGCGCCTGCTTGGACGGCCGCATTCGCTGTCGTCGAACATCGTGCCGGGCGCGGGGCGGGGTCGCACGATCGGGGTTCCGACGGCGAATCTCGGCGCGGTGCCGGAGGCGTTGCCGCCGTACGGCGTGTACGCGGTCGTCGCCGACCGGCTCGGGCCCGAAGGGCCGAAAGTGCTCGGGCGCGGCATCGCGAACATCGGCGTGCGGCCGACGGTCGGCGCGGGGTTCAGCGTCGAAGCGCATTTTTTCGACTTCGATCAGAATCTTTACGGCGCACGCGTTCGGCTGCACCTGTGCGCGCGGCTGCGCGACGAGCGCCGCTTCGACAGCCTCGACGAGCTGCGCCTTCAGATCGTGCGCGACCTGTCCGAGGCCCGCGCCTTCGTCGCGAAGCGAGAGCCGACCGGCGTCGCCTGGTATTGACGCGCCGATGCGCCGCTTCGGGCCTTACGCGGGGCC
>DASUGE010000011.1:0-3406 GCA_036274215.1 Polyangiaceae bacterium
GTCCTCCAACTCTCCCTCTTCCTCCAACTCTCCCTCTACCCCTAGCTCTAGCTCTAGCTCTAGCTCTAGCTCTAGCTCTAGCTCGCTCGCCCCCGATCTCTCCGCCTACGGCGTCGCCCACCGCCTCCACTTCGAGGCCGCCGACTACACGCGCGCCCTCACGGCCTGGAACGGCTACCTCACGCGCTTCCCGACGGGCACCTTCGCCCCCGAAGCGCGACTCAATCGCGCCGTCTGCCTCGCTCACCTCGGCCGCACCACGGAAGCACGCGCGGCGCTCACCGCCATCGCGCAGGGCACCTACGGCCGCTACGGCCGCGAGCAAGCCCAACGGCTACTCGACGCGTTGCCGCGCGCGCGCTGAGCGAACGCGGGGCGGCGCTGGCGGACGAGTGCGGTGCCGAGTCCCTTACGGCCGAAACAAGCTCAGCTCGGCGCGCTTCGCAATACGCTGAAAAACGCCGTCGTTTGACCAGAGGAACGCTTCTGATTCGAGCGCACAACGTGCGACGTGCGCGTCAGGGGTGGAGACATGGAGACCTCCACGAGCAAGGTCTGCTCGCAGCTCCCCCACGGACAGCCAATGGGAGAGTGGGGTGGGGTGGAGCGGCAAATTCCCGAGCAGGGCACCGAGCTCGCGGCGCTCGGCACGCGTGAGGGGCGCGCTCAAAAGCTCGGCCGCGACGACCGGGGCGATCACGACGAGCCCTTCGTTCAGTAGCCGATCGAGCTCGGCGGCACCTTTGCCGCGGAAGTACTCGACCCAGATCGACGTATCAACGACGACGCTCACGCGACTTGTCCAAATCGATCCGAAGCTGGAGCTTGCCCTTGAGCCTCAGCGCCTGCTCCGCGGCTCGGCGGCGAGCGATGAGCGTGAGCCCCTCGACGAGTGTTTCGGTGATGCCCGCCTTGGAAACGCCTTGGGCGTCGGACAACAACCGCGACGGCAAGTTGACAGTCACGCGCTTCACCGCGTCAGCCATACATGGATATGTATGCTGGTATGGTGTCCGTCAAGGGACGCGGCACTAATTCTCGAAAAACTGCCGAATTCTTTCGAGGGGGTCGCGCGGGATGCGGCGCGCAGCGCGACCAGCGTGACGCCGAAGTAGATGACGGCCTGCACGACGACGCGCATGACCTTCGGCCAAGGGCGAACGAAGCGCGTGACGTACCGGCTCGAGAAGAGCGCGAACCCCATGCGCACGAGCGCCGCACACCAGGCGAACGCCGCGATGAAGCGCGGCGCCTTCGGCACGACGTCCGTCGGCGGGAAAAACTCGGCGAGCGAGCGCGCCGCGCCGTAGATCGCGAAGAGCAAGAGCGGTCCGCGCACGAGGCGACGCTCGCCGCGGCAAGATCAGCGCGACGACGAACGTGGCCACGACGCCGATCGCCATGCCGTACACGGCGGGCGGTGCTCGGAGGAGCGTCTCGATGACCACGGACCCCCGAGCTCATCCGAAGAGCCGCGGGCGCAGCGCGGGCGCGCTCAGCTGCGGGTTTTCGGCGCCGATCAGGTGCCCGGCGGCCAGAGCTTCTGCACGACTTCCGTCAGGTTCGCGACCGTGTCCGGCTTCATGCCCGTCGCCGGGTGAGGCCAGGCAAAGCTCCGCGAAACGACCTGGCTGCACGAGAACGAGATGAGCACGTCGCTCGGCTGCGCCGTCGGCCCGATGCTGAACGAGAGACCCATCTCCGGGTAGATGACCCCCGGCGCGCAGCGCGCGTACTGGTTGTCGTAGCTGTCGGGGTTGCCGAGGATCTCGCCGAGCTTCTCGCGCAGATCGGGATCGATGACTTGCGTCTGGCTCAGGATGCGGAAGTTGTGAAAGCGCGGGGCCTCGGGCGCCGCCGCGGGTGCGGCACCAGGCGCCGCCGGAAGGCCCGGGATCATGCCCGGGGGGATCAGCTGCTGGAGGCTCTGCGCCCCGGTCTGGATCCAGGTCATGATCTCGGGCGGTACACCGGGGACGGCGGGAGCCGCGCCGGGCGCTGCAGCCGCGGGCGCCGCGCTCGGGGGCTCGAAGTTCTGCAGGCGATACGCCGTGGCATTGGCACTCTTCAGCGAGTCGAACGGTGCGGCCGGTGCGCTGGCGCACCCCATGCCGAGGAGGCCCGCCACGAGGCAAGGCGCGACGAACGACGAATGCAACGACGTATGGCTTTGCATGGGCACTCCTATTACCACTGTCGAACCCGGGTGGGGAGCTACATGAAAGTTCGAGCGCGATGCCGATGAGCGAGGCCCAAAAGATCGTCGTGACGGGGGGCACCGGCTATGTCGGCCGGGCGCTCGTTCGCAGGCTCTCTGCCGCGGGAAACGCGATCACGGTGCTCTCCCGGTCGGCTCGGCTGCCGAACGAGCTTTCAGCGCTGCCCGGAGTGCGCGGCGCGGTGTGGCATCCCGACTCGGCCGGCGAGTGGGCTCTCGAGCTCGAAGGGGCGAGCGTGCTCGTGCACCTCGCCGGCCGCCAGGCGGTAGGTCAGCGCTACACGAAGCGCGTGAAGCACGACATCCTCGCGAGCCGCGTTGAGAGCACCAAGACGCTCGTGAGCGCGCTCGAACGCGTGCAGCAGAAGCCGAGCGTTTTCGTGTGCGCGTCCGGCGTCGGCTATTACGGCGGGTTCGCCGGCGATCACGAGCCGCTCGACGAGTCGAAGCCGCCGGGCGACGACTTCCTCGCGCACGTCGTGATCGAATGGGAAGCTGCTGCTCGCGGAGCCGAAGCGCTCGGCTTGCGCGTGGTCTCGACGCGGTTCTCGCCCGTGCTGGGGCGTGGTGGCGGCCCGCTCGCCGTGATGGCGCTCCCCTTCAAGCTCATGGTCGGCGGTCGGCTCGGCAGCGGTAAGCAAGTGTTCCCGTGGGTGCACCTCGACGATGCTCTCGACGCGGTCGAGCTCTGCATGCGCGACGCAAGCCTTTCGGGTCCCGTGAACGTCGTCGCGCCGAACGCGGTCACGAACGAAGAAGCATCGCGGCTGCTTGGTCATGCGCTGCATCGACCGTCGTGGCTCCCGGCGCCCGCGTTCGCGCTCCGACTCCTCTTCGGTGAGGGGGCGGTTCCAGTGCTCACGGGTCAGCGCGCTTACCCGGGTAAGCTCGAAGCGGCGGGCTTCAGGTTTCGCTATCCAACATTGGCCGAGGCTCTGGCAGAGGCCCTCGTCTGAGCCCCTCCGCCTCGCGCACGGCGGCTTCCGGCGCGGGCTCCACGGCCGTGACGGGCACCCACCAGCGCGCGTCGCCCGGGGGGAGCTCGATCCAGAAATGGCTCGGCCCTCGTGACAGGACGGTGGCAACGAGCTTCTTGCGATCGGGCGTGTGAACGAGCACGACCGAGCCGGGATGGAGCGCTTCGCGTTGCTCGCGCTTGATGCGCGCGCGGATGGAAACTCTCCACGC
>DASUGE010000012.1:0-3266 GCA_036274215.1 Polyangiaceae bacterium
GCTCGAGCCGGTGCTCGAAAGCGAGACCATCGACCTCGACACCGTGAAAGTCACGGAGCCGCCGCACGCCGAGTCGGCGGCGGCCGACGCCACGCCTCCTCGCGCCTCGGGCCCGGCGAGCCTCGTCGAGCGCTTCAGGGCGGCTTCTACCGTGAAGCCCGTCCCCGTCGTGCTCGAAGAAACCCCGGAGAATCCCTATCCCGGCATGCTCGCGGCGAGCTCGACGCCCTCGGCGATGCTGGTCGTCGACGGCCGTCCCCTCGGTCAGTCGCCGCGCGCCGTCGACCTCCAGCCGGGCATTCACACCGTCGTCTTCGTGCACCCGGAGCTCGGGCGCAAATCGATGACGGTGAGCATCTGGGCCGGCAAGACGACGAACGTCGCCGTCGACTTCTGAGCTGGCTCCCCCGCTGCCGGGGTCGCCGGGCGCGCTACTTCGCTTTGCGCTTCTTCGGCTGGGCCGTGGGCGCGGGTTCGTCTTCCGCCTTGGCTTTGGCGGGCGGCTTGAGCACGCTCGGCGGCGGGGCCGGCGCGTTCGCGAGCGTGCGCTTGAGGGCGTCGAAGAGGTCGATGATCTGCGCCTTCGGAGCTTCGGGCGCGACCGTGATCTCCTTGCCGGCGGCCTTCTGCTCGACGGCCGCGCGCACCTTGTCGCTGAAGGTGTCGTGGTACTTCGCCGCCTCGAAGGCCGGGCTCGTGAGCTGATCGATGAGCTTTTCCGCGAGCTCGTGCTCTTTCTCGCTGATCGTCACCTTGGCGGCCGGGTCGACGTCGGCGAAGGAGCGCACCTCGTTCGCGTAGTAGAGCTGGTGCAGGATCAACCCGTCCTCGTACGGCCTCACGACGACGAGCTGCTCCTTGCCGCGCCCCGCCCAGCGTCCGACGGCGACGACCTTCTTGTGCGTCATCGCCTGCGACAGCAAGCGGTAGGCCTTGTCCCCGCCCTTGTCGGCGCCGACGTAATAGCTCTTCTCGACGTGCACGAAGTCGACGCTCGCCAGCGGCACGAACTCCGTGATCTCGATCGCGTTCGAGCGCTCCGCTTCGAATGCCTTGAGCTCTTCCTCCGTGAAGATGACGTACTGGCCGCGCGCGTACTCGTAGCCCTTCACCATGTCCTTGCGATCGACGACCTCGTTGTTGTCGGTGGGGCAGATGTACTGCTGCTTGACGCGCCCGCCGCACTTCTGATGCAACATATTGAAGCTCGCCTGCTCGCTCGAGGCGGCGGTGAAGAGCTTCACGGGGATGGAGACGAGGCCGAAGCTGACGGTTCCGGAGGCGATGGCGCGAGACGGCATGACGAATTCCTCGGGCGGGCGGCGCAAAGCGGCCAGGGGGGTCCGGCGCGGAGCCCCTGACGACCGCGTGGAATGCTAACAAGGGCTATCCCTCCCCGGAAAACTTCTGCGAAGGATCCGGCCCCGGCGCCCGGCGATCCGCTCGGAGATTACCGCAAGAAGCGGGATCCGCTCACCACCAACGAGCCCTTCGCCGCTGAACGCAAGACCAGCGCCCGGGAGACGCGACAGGGGCGCTACGTCGTCCACCTGCATCACGCGACGCGCACGCACTACGACGTGCGGCTCCAGATCGGCGGCACGCTGAAGAGCTTCGCCGTGCCGAAGGGGCCCTCGCTCGACCCGGCCGTGAAGCACCTCGCGATGCTGACCGAGGATCACCCGCTCGAGTACATGGACTTCGAAGCGGTGATTCCGGAAGGGAACTACGGCGCCGGGCCCATGATTGCGTGGGACCGCGGGCGCATCCGCTACCTCGACGGCACCGCGGAGGAGGGCCTCGAGAAGGGCAAGCTCGATTTCGTGCTCACGGGCTTCAAGCTCAACGGGCGCTTCGCGCTGATCGAGACCGGGAGCCGGCAAGGCGACAAGAAGCTCGAGGGCAAACAGTGGTTGCTCGTGAAGAAGCAGGACAGCCACGCGACGACGCGCGACGTGCTGGTCGAGGAGCCGCGCAGCGTGCTCGGCGGGCTCACGATCGAGGAGCTGTCACGGCGCGCCGAGCTCTCCGAGGAGCTCACGCGCCTGGCCGCCGAAGCTGGCGCCGCACGAGCCGAGGTGCGCGTCGAGCAAATGACGCCGATGCTCTGCGCGACCGAAGGCGGACGGCTCGACGACGCGGAGCGGCTCTACGAGCTCAAGCTCGACGGCGTGCGCATCGTCGCCGACAAGCACGGCGACGCCGTGGCGCTGCGCTACCGCAACGGGCGCTCGGGGACGGCGGCGTATCCGGAAATAGCGCGCGGCGTGCGGGCGCTCGCCCCGGAGCGTGTCGTCCTCGACGGCGAGATCGTCGCCTTCGACGAGACGGGGCGCCCGAGCTTCCACAAGCTCGGCCCGCGCATTCACGCCGAGCGCCCGCTCGACGTGCTGCGCGTCCAGGCGGAGGTGCCGGTGAGCTACCTCGTGTTCGACGTGCTCGCGCTCGGCGATCGCGATTTGCGCGGCGTGCCGCTCGCTGCGAGAAAGGAGATCCTGCGCCACGTCGTGCAGGGCAAGGGACTCTTGCGCGCGCTCGATCACATCGAGGACGACGCCCGCGCGCTCTTCGAGTTCTGCACGCAAAATCACCTCGAGGGCGTCGTCGCCAAGCGCAAAACCTCGAGCTACCGGCCGGGACCCACGCGCGGCGACGACTGGATCAAGATCAAATGCGATCGCGACGAGGAGTTCGTCGTGATTGGCTGGATGGAGGGCAGGGGTGGACGCGCGCGGCTCGGCGCCCTCTGCCTCGCGAGCACGACGCACGAGGGCCTCCGCTATCGCGGCCGAGTCGGGAGCGGCCTCGACGAAGCCGCGATCACCGCGCTCGTGCCGAAGCTCGCGGCCCTCGCCGTGGACGAGTTCCCCGGAACGGGCGGGATCCCCGCCGAATCCAAGGATGCTCACTGGGTGCGGCCGGAGCTCGTCGTGAGCGTGCGCTTCCAAGGCTTTACGCCCGACGCGCATCTGCGCCATCCGGTGTTTCGTGGCCTGCGCACCGACATCGAGCCCGACGCGTGCCGCGCGATGTCGCCCGAGGAGGTGCTGGCCGCGAGCGAGAGCTCCCCCGACGTTGCGAGCGAATCGCGCGCGGGCGCCCAGCTAGACGTCGACGACCCGTCGCCCGAGCCTGCGCCCGCGCCGCGCAAGTCGCGCGTCAACGTGACGAACCGCGACAAGGTGTTCTGGCCCGACGAGGGTTACACCAAGGGCGATCTCATCGAGTACTACGCGGCGATGGCGCCTGCGATGCTGCCGTTCCTC
>DASUGE010000013.1:0-2882 GCA_036274215.1 Polyangiaceae bacterium
TAGACGAGATAGGCGGTCGACGTGAACAGCATGGGTCGGCCAGCGGCCAGTACGTCACGACGTTTACAGCGTCGTCTCGCAGCGAACGCAAGCGCCAACTCACGAGCGCTGCGACGCTGGTCCGACTTGCGGGCCGGGCTCGGGCAAAATGCCGCGCGGGCCCGTCGCTACAGCCCGAACCGCGCCCGATTCGCGCGCACGAACTCGACGTACTCCCCCGACTCCATGTGCGGCTCGAGCTCACCCGCCTCGATCGCGGCTTCGAGCGCGCGCTTGATGTCGCCGACGAGCCGCGACGGCGGCAGCGCGAACGCCGTCATGAGCTCGTTGCCGACGCCCGTCGGCAGCGGCGGCTGCTTCGCGTCCTCGGCGGCAAGCTCCGTGATCTTCTCGCCGAGCTCGTCGATGAGGGCGATGCCGCGCCGCTTCTTCTCGGGGCGCTTGGTCGTGATGTCGGCGCGCGACAGGCACAAAAGGTCGTCGAGGTGCGCGCCCATCTCGCGCGTGAAGCGGCGGATCGCGCTCGGCGTCCACTTGCCGTCGTATTGGCTCGCGCGCAGGTGATGAAGCACGAGGAAGCGCACCGTGCTCCTCAGCGTCTCGTCGCTCGCGAACAAGCGCTGCCGGCGCTCGAGCTTGTCGAACATGCGCGCGCCCACCTCGGCGTGGCCGAAGAAGTGCACCTCCCCGTCGGGGGAAATGCTGCGCGTGCGCACCTTGCCGATGTCGTGGAAGAGCGCGCCGTAGCGCACCTCGATGCGCGGCACGCTCTGCAGCACCACTTGCTTCGTGTGCTTCCACACGTCCTTGTGGCGCCACTCGCCGTCGCCGAAGCCGACCATCGCCTTTACCTCGGGCAAGAGCACGTCGAGCACGCCCGTGACGAGCAGCGAGTCGAGCCCGAGGTCGGCGTGCTCGCCCATCATCACGCGGTCGAGATCCCGTCGCACCGCGGCGGCGCCGAGTGCCGTGAGATCCTCCGGCGTGCACAGGAGCACCCCTTCCGACGTCACGCCGCGCTCGGCGCACTCCACCGCCCGGCCGAGCGCGAGGGCGGCGCGCTCCTTGTCGGCGGTGGTGCTCTGGGGGGAGGGTCCGGGCATTGTCGGGCCGGCCTTCTAGCATCAGTTTGCCATGCTCCCCGGACTGGCGGATTTTCCCGGACAATTCCGGGAAGCGCGGGACGCCGCCATTCGTCCCGCGCACCCGGGCACGGAGCCTTACTCTTTGACGAGCTCCACCTCGATAGTGATGGTGACCTCGTCACCGACGACGACGCCGCCGGTCTCGAGCGCCGCGTTCCATTGCATGCCGAAGTCCGAGCGGCGGATCTTGGTGCTGGCCGTGGCGCCGACGCGCAGCTTGCCCCACGGATCCTTGCTCTGGGGCGTGATGTCGGCGACCTTGAGCGTGACCGCACGCGTGACGCCGTGGATCGTGAGCTCTCCCTCGAGCTCAAGGTTTTCACCGCGCTCGCGCGCGCTGGTCGAAACGAAGCGCATCGTCGGGTAGTGCTCGGCGTCGAAGAAGTCGGCGCTCCGGAGGTGTGCGTCGCGCTTCTCCTCGCGCGTGTTGACGGAGGCCACGTCGATCGAGACGTCGACCGTGGTCGCCTCGGGGCGCGCCGGGTCGTAGCCCGCGCTGCCCTCGAGCTTCGTGAACTCGCCGCGCACGTTCGAGATCATGAGGTGCCGGACGGCGAACCCGACGTGCGAGTGAGAGGCGTCGATCGTCCAGCGCGGCGTCGCGAGGCCGACGGGGGCGGGAGCACGACCGGTTTGGGCGAGGGGGGAAACGGCTGAAACGGACATTTTCGATTCTCCTTGGCGGCCGGCTTGGCGGATTGCCTTGCCGGTGACCAAGAATCTGGGCCGTTGCGCCAATTAGAACTAGTGGTCGATTTTTGAACAGACTGTTCTAGATTTACGAACAATGGACCTGAACCGCGCGGCAACGTTCATGAAAGTCGTGGAGGAGGGCGGCTTCACGGCAGCGGCGCGGGCGCTCGAGCTGCCGAAGTCGTCGGTCAGTCGCTCGGTCGCGCTCTTCGAGGAGGAGCTCGGCGTGCTGCTCCTGCGTCGCTCCACGCGCCGGGTCGAGCTCACCGAAGCGGGGCGGCTCTTCTACGAGCGCGCAGCGCACGCGCTCGCGGGTCTCGAGGACGCGCAAGCGGCCGTCGCGGATCTGCAGGGCTCGCTCAAGGGCACGGTGCGCGTCACTGCTCCGGCCGACGCGGGCGTGTGGATCCTGGGTCCGCTCGTCGCCAAGTTCGTCGAAGAGCACCCCGGCGTGCACGTCGACGTGTTGCTCACGACTCGCGTCATCGATCTCGTGGCGGAGGGCGTCGACTTCGCGCTACGCGCCTCGAAGATCACGGATACGAACCTCGTCGCGCGCCGCCTCGCGCCGCGCGACGCCGCGCTCTTCGCGTCGCCTCGCTATCTCGCGAAGCGCGGAACGCCCGCGCGCCCCGCCGAGCTTTCGGCGCACGATTGCGTGATTTTTCGCGGCGATCACGGGCGCGCCCAATGGCTGCTCTCGGGTCCCGGCGGCGAGGAGGTGGTGGAGGTGCGAGGCCGCGTCACCGCCGACGACTTCGTGTTCGTGCACCAGGCGACCGTGTGCGGCCTCGGCGTCGGGATGATGCCGCGATTCCTCGCGGCGGCGAGCGTCGCGCGCGGCGAGCTCGTCGCCGTGCTGCCGAACCATCGGGGCTTCCGCGGGACGTGGCACCTCGTGTACCCCTCGGCCCGCTACCTGCCGCGCCGCGCGGTCGCTTTTCGTGACCTGATCCTCGCCGAGCTCGGCGCGCCCGCGACCGAGCCCGCGCTCAGCGAGGCGTAGGCGCGAGGCGGCGTAGCCGTTCGGCCGCGGCGACGAGC
>DASUGE010000014.1:0-3610 GCA_036274215.1 Polyangiaceae bacterium
GAGCGCTTGCGCGACCGCCGGCGTCACCTCGACGTTCGCGACCGGCGCGCGAGCGGCGGAGGCCGGAGCGGCGGAGGCGGGCGCTCCCGCGGTCACGGCAGGCGGGCCAGGCGGCTCGGGCGGAACGCGTTGCGGCGAGCCGCAGCCAAGCGTGAGGACCAGCGCGACTGCTGCCCCCGAGCAGGGGTTGGGGCCCCTGCGACCCCCATCACAGCGGCTCGGACCCCTGCGACGACCATGTCCGCAAAATTTCAGCGCGCTACGATTCAGCATGCCGCGGCGCTTAGCATGCCTTTCTCTCGACAGCCGCGGTGACTAACCGGATACTGACTCACTGGGCCATGGCCACCCGCGCGTACTCCACGACCTCGGTTGCCCTCCTGACGCTCGCCGGGCTCGCGCTCGGGTGCAGCGACCGTGGCGACGACGACTCACTCGGCAGCACCGCGGGAACTGGCGGCAGCACCATGTCCGCCGCCGGGACGTCGAACGCCGGCACCTCGAGCTCGAACGGCGGTGCCGGCAGCGGCCAGGGCGGCCAAGGCGGAACGGCCGGCGGGTCGACCGGTGGCAGCGCCGGCAACGCTGCGGCGGGCGGCAGCGCGGGCTCCGGCCTCGCCGGCATGAGCACGGGCGGCTCGGCAGGCATGGGCATGGCGGGAGGCGGCTCCGGGCGCGGCGGCGCCGCGGGCTCGACCTCGATGTCCGGCACCGGTGGCGGCGGTGGCATGACGCCCGGCCTCGACACCTGCCCCATGCCGCCCGACGGCACGCCCGACGCGTCCATCACCGCGCTCAACACGGAGAACACGCTTCGCCTCGCGATGGGCCTCGACTGCGCGGCCATCGCGCCCGCGCTCGTGAAGTCCGCGCAAGCGCATTGCGACTACTACACGCAGAACCAAGGCGACGACATGTGCGAGGCGCCGAGCCCGCACGACGAGATCGAAGGCTGTCCAGGCTTCACGGGCGAGGGCCTCGGCGAGCGCTTCAAGGCGGCGGGCTACATGCTCTCCGGCGGCGGCTCCGAGTGCATGGCGTTCATCGACGACCCCGAGCGCGCCGTGATGACGTTCGTGAACTCCGTCTACCACCGCACCCCCATCCTCGATCCGTGGATGCGCGACTTCGGCTACGGCCACAGCGACGGCTGCGACACCATCGACTTCGGCACCGGCACGAAGTCGGACAAGACGAAAACCGCCGTCTATCCCTACCAGGGCCAAACCGGCGTCCCGACCTCGTTCGACGGCAGCCGCGAAGGCCCCGAGCCGCCCGAGCCCCCCACCGGCTGGCCCAGCGGCCTCCCCATCACCGTCTACGCCCAAAACTTCACGGTCGAGAGCCACGTCATCACCCTCGACGGCTCCACCGATCCCATCGCCCACCAGTGGCTCGACGAAGACGACCCCACCCTCCCGAGCTACGCCAAGTTCCTCTACACCGACGCCCCCATGATGGCGAACACCACCTACCACGTGGTCGTCACCGGCACGCTCAGCGGCACCGCGAAAACCTTCGACTGGACCTTCACGACCGGCGCCGCAACGGGCGGCGGCCGTCCCCGACCGTAAGCGCGACCACAACCAGCCGCGCCCACCCACCACCAGCGCAGTTCTTTCTCTTGCCGCTGTGAGTCGACGCGCGACAAAGGCTGAAAAGCATTGCCGTACGGCCGTGACCGGGAGCGGAGCGGAGCGGCGCGGACCGCGGGGGCAGCGGAACGGAGCGGAACACGCGACGATGCACGCGTTGGTTTTGTGATCACCTGAAAGTCGCTGTGCGTCGAAGGCTGAAAAGCATTGCCGTGCTGCCGTGAGCGCGCGGCGATTCACCGCACGTCGAAGGCTGAAAAGCATTGGCGTGCGGCCGTGAGCGCGCGGCGACTCACCGCGCGGCGAAGGCTGAAAAGCATTGGCGTGCTGTCGTGACCGGAACGGAACGGAACACCCGACGATTGACGCCTTTATTCTTGGTTCACCTAAAGTCACCGCACGTCGAAGGCTGAAAAGCATTGCCGTTCGGCTGAGCGGCTTCGCTTCGCTGCGCCGAGCGGCTCCGCTTCGCTGCGCGAGCGGCTTCGCTTCGCTGCGCCGGGCGGCTCCGCTTCGCTGCGCCGGGCCCTCGCCCAGCCGGATCAGTCCACGACGCCGCCATCCCACGCGCGCGAGCCAACTCTGCGCAGCGTTGATCGGCGGCTCGAGCTCGACTGCGCGGAACCTCTGCTCCTCCGCGCATGGCGGCGCGATCCCCGAGCTCGGCCTCCCGTCGCGCCATCCGTCGAACCACGCGCCCGACGAGAACGGATCGATGCCGGCCGACCGCGTGCGGCGAGCATGTTTTTTGAAGTTCGCGAGCACGTAGACGAGCGCGTTTCGCACCTCCCGCGGCGTCTTCAGTGCTCGCCCGTGCCACCGATCGGCCCACAAGGCGCCTTTCCTCGACAAGAGCTCGTTCACGTAGAGCGCCACGCGAATGGCATGCTGCGCACGCCGCTCGACAACGCGCGGGCGTCGCATGCTTCGACGATGAGGTGCACGTGGTCGTGCTGCACGGAGAAATGTAAGACACGGAAGCGCTTTGGGTCGCGCCGGGCCGCGCGACCCAAAGCCAACGAAATCGTGGGAAATACGTGTTGGCTTCGCAGGGGGGCGAGGCGGGCGCGCAGCGTGACGTGGACGGGCTCGGCCTCGCGGTGCTTGGGGCGAGCCCGGTGGGGGACGTTCGGGCGCGGACCGCTCGGCTTCCTCCCGGCACCCGGTCGCGCGCCGCCCCAGGTATTGGGAAACGAGAGCGAGAGCTGGCGGGGCGTGTGCTGGCGCTGACGCCGCGAGCGGCTCGCGGACGGCGAGGTCGAGGCGCGCGTGTCGTCTCTTTCCGCTGTCCCCGACTTCGCCCTCATGAAAAGGCTATAGTATAGGAAATGGTCGTCCAGCCCGTTCGGCCAACGTCATGGCGCGGAGGTCGCGCCCGCCGCGTCGCGCGATCACGACGAGCTCGTCACGTTGGCGAGCTGTCCTTTCCAAGAGGCAACGCACCTCGACGCCCGACCGCATCGCCCATGACGCCTTGCTCGACCTTTTCGAGCCCACGACGCATCACGCACGCAGGGGCGCGCGCCGCACTCCCGTGATGCCGCACCGGGGATAGTGCCCCGCGCAGCTGAAGACGACGTCCTTGCCGCGCATCGCGGGCACCGAAGCGCTTCTCAGCCGACGACGCGCGCCTGAGGCGCAGGGGCACGCGCAAGGAACCGCTTGTTACAGCAGTTTTCAGTGAGGTGGATCACGACGAGGGGTATCTGCAGTGGCGAAACCAACCGGCCGAGACGTTGGGCGTGATCGCGTGAAGTGCGTCGCAGACGGCGCCGACCAATCGCCGCCAGGTGCGAGCGCCAAGCCGGCGCAGGTTCGCTTTTGTTATCGACCAGGCCTGCTCGATCGGATTGAGGTCCAAACGCGCATCGCTTCCGTGTCATCGCACCGCGCAAGAGCAAGGGTGCGTGGACGCCGTCGATGTACCAGAGCCGTTTGCTGCTCCAACGGTGCCGGCGCTGGCAGAATACCGCGCGAGCGCGAACTACGTCCGGCCGCTGGCGCTCCGAGGCTTG
>DASUGE010000015.1:0-13376 GCA_036274215.1 Polyangiaceae bacterium
CCGCTGTGTCCGACCTGTCGCGCCTTCCACGAGCGGTTGCTCGACGAGGGCGTGTTCGAGCGCTTGGACGTGGATCTCTTGCTTTTTCCGCTCGATAGCGAGTGCAACTGGATGCTCGAATCGCCCATCCACCCGGGCGCCTGCATCGTCTCGAAGGCCGTCATCTGCGGCGGCGACCGCACGCGTCAAATCCTCGAGTGGGCGTACGACGAGCAGGTGTACCTCACGCGCGCGGGCAAGGCGGGCGCGAACGTGCTGCGCGCCGCCATCAAGCAGCGCTGGGGCGACGACCTCTTGCGCTGCGTCGACGACCGCAAGACGGACGTGATCCTGAACCAGCACCTGCACTTCGCGTCCGACAACAGCATTCCGGTTTCGACACCGCAGATGTACCTCGGCACCAAGCGCGTCTGCGACGAGGACACGGACATGGGCCTGCGCTTCGCGCTCAAGGAGCTCGCGCCCGAGGTGCTCAAGTGAGCGCGACCGGCGCCGAGCCGACGCCGCCCGTCACGGGCACGGGCGCGGGTCTCAGCGGCATGGCCGGCGCTATCGGCGCCGGCGGCGGTGTCGTGCTGCTTTTGGCCGCGACGCTCGGCGTGAAGGCCTGGGTCAGCTCGGCGACGGACCGGCTCGAGCATCCGGCCGAAACCAAGGCCAAGGTCGCCATCGCGGATCAGGCCGAGGTCGCGTATTGCACGCCGCGCTTCAAGGAAGTGCTCGAGCGCGTGCTCCACTCCTGCGGCCTCGCTCAGGACGAGACGCGGCGCGGGTGCAAGCCCGCCGACGTGAAGACGTTCGCGTCGATCAGCGATTCGGACTTCAACGAGCTCTTCACCCCGCTCAAGGAGCGCGGCGCCGTCATCCTCTTCGACGAGGGCATGCAGGATCTCGACGAGGGCGCGAAAAAGCTGCTCGAGGACAAATGGTTCCAGAGGAAGGGCGCCCGCTACTTCTTCGTCGTCGCGCGCGCCTCCAAGTCGGGAAATCAGGCAAAGAATCGGGCACTTTCGCACCGTCGCGCCAACTCGGTCATGTTCGATCTCACGAGTGTCGCGAACGATCCCGAGATCGACAAGAAGGTCGGTCTCCTCTGGCTCGGCAACGAGTTCGCGCAGCTCTCGAAGGACTACTGCAGCTGGCCCACCTCACGCCCGAACGAGAAATGCGACGAGGAGGCCATCAACCGGAGCGCATTCGTCTCCTGGGTGGATTGTCGACTGTGAGGCGCGCTCTTTCGATCCTGCTCGCGTGCTTCGTGGCCCTCGGTTGCGAGGAGAAGCCTCAGCACGAGACGCTCGTGACGGCGGAGCGCAGCCAAGCCGTGCAGGGCGCAGCGACCCAGGCCGCCGTCGTCGCTCCCGTCACCGCCTCGGCGGCGCCGCCGTCGGCCCCGAAGCCGCGCCGCGCGCTCTGTGGCGGTAAGCTCGACGCCGAAGGCAAGGCCGTCCCGGTCAAGAAGCCCATCGGCAGGCGCGCCGCTCCGGGCGCTTCCGAGCTGCCTGCCGACCTCTCCTTTTCGGGCTTCACCTGGGTGAACTTCTGGGCCGCCTGGTGTGTCCCCTGCAAGGAAGAGATCCCGCGCCTGCTCTCCTTTCAGGAAAAGCTCAGGGCGCAGGGCAAGACCTTCAAGGTTACCTTCGTCTCGCTCGACGACGACGAGCGCCAGCTCGAGAATTTCCTCGCGTCGCAGCCTCAAAATGGCCTGCGATCCACGTATTGGCTCCACGAGGGGAAGGAGCGGGAGGATTGGCTCACGGCCGCCGGTGTCGATCCGGATCCCGACCTGCCCCAGCACTTGCTGGTCGACTCGAAGGGCAAAGTGCGCTGTCGTGTGAAGGGTGCCGTGGAAGATGCCGACTTCGAGGGCCTCAAAGCGCTCTTGGGGGGCGGGTAAGGACCGAGATTAGATGACCCGCCGAGCAGACATTGCGGAAGTCGCGCGCCATGCGCGCGTGTCGAAGAGCACCGTTTCACGCGTGATCAACGGCGGTTACGCGAGCCCCGAGGTGCGGGCCCGCGTGAGCAAGGTGATCCAGAAGCTTGCCTACACGCCGTGGACGACGGCGCGAAACTTCTCGCTCGGACGCGCAGGCTGCGTCGGGTTCGTGATCGAGGACACGCAGGGCCAATGGATCGCCCAAATCCTCTCCGGTATCGAGGCCGAGCTCACGAGTAAGCACATCTCGCTGCTCGTCGGCAGCCTCGTGATTCGCGAGCACTACGACGCCGCGACGGTAACGGGTTGGGTGCGCGAGCGCCGCGTCGACGGCTTGGTGTTCGCTCGCTGCGGTAAGCACGAGCGCGCGCTCATCGAGTCGGCGCGCCGCGCGGGCATCGCCGTCGCGCTCATCTCGCCGGACGACGACTTCACGGGCGTCGACGTGCTGCGCAGCGACAACGTCGCGGCCGGCCGCGCCGTGGGCCAGTACCTGTTCGATCTGGGGCATCGCCGCATCGCGTTCGTGGGCGGGCAGGCCCGCATCAACGCGACCACGTTCCGCGACTCCGTCGATAGCCGGCAGCGCCTCGAAGGTTTGAGCCAAGCGCTCGGCGAGCACGGCGTGAAGATCCCGGACGCGAACGTCACCTTCCTCCGCTACCACGTCGATTCGGGCGTGGACTACGCGCGAAAGTGGCTCAAGATCGCGCGGGGCCGCGCCCCGACGGCGATCGTCTTCGGCAACGACGCCATGGCGATCGGCTGCCTCCGCACGCTCCTCTCGCAAGGCGTGAAGATCCCTGAAGAGGTCTCCGTCGTCGGCTTCGATGACATCCCGTCCGCGAGCCTCGTCTGGCCGGGGCTCACGACCGTGCGCCAGGAGATGAGCAAGATGGGTGAGACGGCGTGCCAGCTCGTGCGTCGCGCGCTCGAGCGCAAGACTCCGGGCGGCGGGATCCATCAATTCCCGGTCTCGCTCGTCGTGCGCGAGAGCACTGGCCGCGTGCCGAGCGGCGAATAGCCGCCCGCAGATTCGATACGTTCTGGGGGAGAAGCGCTGTATTCGCGCTCAGCTCGCGTTCGTGCAGTTGATTCGGAAATTGGCGGTGTCAGAGTCTCTGCGTGCATCAGCGGTGCAACACGCGCCGTGGACGTGAGATTCGCCGCACCCTCCCGCGTCGGTGAATGAGGCTAGAATGGCTGCATGAACGCGTTGGTTCGCGGGGTTCGGGGAACGCGCTGGTCCGTGGTCTTGCTCGTGGCTTGCTCGTCGAGCGGTAAGGACTTCTTCCCTGACGGTCGGGCGCAGGGCGGCGCGGGGGGCACCCCGCCCGCGAGCGGGGGGACCGGAGGCAAGACCGGCGGCGGCGCCAAAGGTGGGTCGAGCGGTACGTCCGCCGCCGAGTCCGGTGCGGGGAATGGCGGCAGCGCGAGCGGGGTGGGTGGCGCGGGCGGTTCGGGTGCCACGGGCGGCACTGCCGTCGCAGGGCGCCCGCCCGAGGCGGGGACCGGTGGCGGGGACGAGACGGGCGGCTCCGGAAACGCCGACAATCAAGGAGGAACGGGCGCGACCGGCGGCGCTTGTGACGACACCACCGGCAATTGTGCGCCCGCCGTGTGTGCCGCCGTGAAACACGTGGAGGTGCCGCTGGATCTGTTCGGCGACGTGCGGGATCAGCACACGGTGGTGCGCATGGGCGACCGCTTCGCGCTCTACGCCACCGACCGGGCGCTGCGGCGGGGCGGCGCCGACGTCGCGTTCGTCTCGTGGGACGGCGTCGACGCGCACGAGCATTTCGAGCTCGACGAGCCTTGCCCGGACGACGTGTGCGCCGCGAGCCTCGGGCTCTCCGCCGTGGAGACGGCAGCGGGAGACCCGGAGCTCCTCATGATCGATCGCGGCTCGGGCGCGGCCATGTCGACGTATCCGATACGTGCGGTGGCATGGGACGCCACCCAAGCTTCCCCCGGGCCGGAAAAGCTATTCGAAGCGCCCGCGGATTTCCAGACGCTCTCCGAGCTCGCGAGCGCCAAGAACGGCGAACGTGCCGTGTTCGCTGCGGGCAACGGCGGCGGAGTCATCAACATCGCCGAGCTCGGGACGGGACCGGAGCTCGTCGTTCAGGTCTCGACCCTGACGCCGCCGTCGGGCACGAGCTGGGATTGTCTCGACGTGGTGCCCACGAAGGAAGGCGCAGCCGTCAGCGTCGTCTCCGGAGGCGTCTCGGACACCGAAGCGCGCTGGATCTTGCGTGAGCTCGACGCGGAGGGAAACACCGTCTTCGAGGTGAGCTCGCCGGTCGCTGCCGGTGCTGCCCTCGGGTACACGGGCTGCCCGATGGTCGCCGAAAGTCCGGTGGGGTTTCATGCAATCTGGTACGCCAACGACGAGGCATCGGTCGTCGCGACGGCGTTGCGCGCGAGCCCGGCGGACACGCCCCCGACCATCGCGAGCTTCCCCGCCGTCCCGGGGACGCTCGTCGGTGGACGATCCGACATGCTCGTGTTCCTCGTCGTGCTCGACGACGGCCGCGTCGGCTTTCGGGGCATCGACCAGAACGGCAACGACGTCGCGAAGCTCTACGTGCTGCCGCCGCTGCCGGCGCGCACCGCCGAGCATGCGCGCACCTTTCCGATGCTGCTCAGCGTGGAGGGGAGCTCACTCTACGTTTCGTACGAGCTCGAGACGACGCGCGTCATCGAGCAAGTCGTGTGCGACTGAGTCTCGGAACCGGGGTCGGCTCCGAGACTCGCCGCGCCGGGCCCCGTCAATACGCGTGAACGTTGCTGACCTTGGCCGTGGTCGTCGCACCGGTGTTGTGCGACGTGACCGCGACGCCCTCGAGCATCGTCGTCGGGAACGAAGGGATCGTGACACTGTCGATCGCGATCCAGTTGACGTTGTCGGTCGAGTAGAAGCCGGTGAACAGGTTCCCCACGCGCTGCAGCGAAAGCCAGATGGGGGCTGCCTTCCCGGAGATGGGCGTGTTCGAGACCGCGGTCGCGCCGGCGCTCGTACGGTACTGGAACTGAACACCCGAGGTCGGCGTCACGTGCACCATCACGTGGGCGGCGTTTGCATCGATGCCGGCGCGCATCATGACGCCCGCTTTGGCGAAGGCGTGGGAGTTCGTGATGCTGTTCACCTTCGTCTCCACGTACGAGCCGCTGGGGACCGACTTGAACGTGAAGAAGAACTGGTCGGACGTGCCGTAGATGTCGGACCCGCCGACCGTGATCACTCGATTGCCCGCTTCCAGCGTGCGCGTTCCGGTGAGGAGGCCGATGTTGGCGTCGGCGAGCGCATCCACCGAGGTCACCCACGAATAGCGGTCCAACACCGCGGTCACCTGGGCCGTCGTGCTGTGCGAGGAGGCGGCCATACCGATGTACGGCGACAGCCCGGGCACGTTGACGGCCGGGGCGACCTGGCTCCAATTGACGTAGTCGGTCGACGCCCAGCCGCTGACGACCGTGCCGGTCTTGTACATGCGCAGCCAGATCGGAGCGTTGCGCGGTGTGAGCGGCGTGCTCGCCGTGACCGAGGCCCCGTCGGTCAACCGATACTGGAACTGCGCGCCCGAGGTCGGCGTGATGTCGACCATGACGTGCGCAGAGTTCGCCGCGATGTTGTTGCGGAACATGAGGCCCGCCTTCGCGTACGCATTGCTGTTCGAGATGCTGTTGACCTTGACGGTCGCCATGCCGTCCTCGGCGAACTGGTTCAGCGCATAGAAGAACTGGTCCGAAGTCCCGTAGATGTCCGAGCCGATCACCTTGATCGTGTGCTGTGTGCCACTCGGCGTGCGGGTACCGTTCGTGACCCCGATCTGGAGGTCGTTGTAGACGGGGTCGACCCACGGGCTACCGATGGGGTTCGTGGAGAACGTGCAGTCCGCCACGTTCGCGTCGGTCCGGTTGCCGTCGAGAAAGCCCGGCGAGCGGAACGAGAGGGTGTTTTCGATGAACCAAAAGCTCGTGGCGCAGTTCTGGTACTTGTACGCCGTGTCGGCAGCGCCCTGGTCGTAGTAGATCTGACCTTTGCGCATCCAGATCGGCGAGAGCACGTCGTGCGGATTCTTGTGGGACTGCTCGGGCGACGTGGCGATGATGCTGAAGTCGGCGCCGGTCCCGAATCCGGGATTTTCGCGGTTGTTGACGTTCAGTCGATGGCAGCTCGTGCAATTGCTGCCGAGGTCGCCGTCGGCGTTGGGCGTGTAGATGGACCAGTTGCGGTCCTGAGACATGTAGTAGCCGGGGAAGGCGACGTTCGTGGTGTCGTTGTCGTAGCCGTCGTCCCAGTTCGGAAGCAGGCCCGTCTGGACGAGGTACGGCGAGCGGATGAAGCCGCCGCTGTCGTGGCACTTCGGGCAACCGATGGTGTTCGTTTCCGCGGGGTTGTACCAGCGGAAGTTGGTCGCCGTGCTCGAGAGAACCGGAGCGGGGATGTTCGTGCCGTCGAGGCCCTGGCCGTCACCGACCGGCTGCCCGTCGCGGTCGACGTTGAGCGCCTGATAGAAGCAGAGCCCGCCGGTCGACTTGTTGTACTGAATGACCGCGATGTCGCCGAACCTGCCGGTGCCCATGCCCATCTTGCGGCAGTGCGCGACCGCCGCGGCGTCGCCCGTCTGCGCGAGCACCTGAAACTTGCTTCCCGGATCGCAGACGCCGTTGAGCACGTTCGGGCGATCGCACGTGTTCATCACTTTCGGCATCCAGCGCAAGGTCTGGAACGTTGCGGTGGCCGTGACGCTCGCGTTGTGCGACGTGAGGGCCATGCCCGCGAGCGGCTCCGTCGGGAAGCCGCTGATGGTGACTGCGGGCCCGACCTGCGTCCAGGTGACGCGATCGACCGATGCGAAGCCGGTGAAGGTGCTGCCCGCTCGCGTGAGCCTCAGCCACTGAGGAGCCGTCCTGCCGGCGAGCTCCGTCGTCGAGGTCGTGCCGCCCGTGGTCGTTCGGCGCTGGAAGGAAATGCCGTGCCCGGGCGTCACGAAGATCGAGACGTTGGTGGCGTTGGCGGCCGAGCTCGAGCGGAACATGACGCCCGCCTTGGTGTACGGGTCCGTGTTCGTGACCGAGAGAACGTTGACCTCGATCGAGCCGTCACCATTGACGAGCGCCGGGGGAGGAACGGTGGGGATCGGCGAAAACAGGAACTGGTCGGAGGTTCCGTAAATGTCCGTACCCCGAGCCGTCATCGTGGTCGTGTAGGTGTTGGTGTCGAGAGACCGCGACCAGACCGAGATGCCGATCGCGTAGTCCGCCAGGTTGACCTTCTCCGTTCCTTCGCCGACCTCGACGCCGTTCTCGCAGCTGAAGGCGGGGATCCGGATGCCCGTCGCGTCTTCGCATTTGATTGCGTATTCCTGGAGCGTCTCCGCCGTGGGCCGGATGGCATTGGTCACCGCTCCCGGTTCCGCTGCCGCCGCCGCCGCTTCCTCACGCAAGCGTAAGCTTGCCATGATGTAAGACTTGTCCTTGGGGTTCGAGAGCAGCGAGCGCTCATGCGCGGTCAGGCTGGCTGTCGAAACGGCAGGAGCGCCCCGGAGTGATTTCTGCGTGCTCTCCTTGCGGGAGGACACCTTGCGGGAGGACAACGCGCCTTGCTCCGTCCCCAGGGCAACGTCGTTGCCTTGCGTGTCGATCCCCGCGCAGCTTGCGGCCGACAGCGACAGCGCGAGGAGACCGAGATTCGAGGCTTTCCTGGGAAATACAGTCATTTTTGTTTGGCTCCTTTGGGGCGGATCGCTGGCCCGGCTCGAGCGCAGCGCCCCGAGCGGTCGGACACACGAGTCCCGACGCCTCCGAGCGAAATTCCGCGCGCAGCCGCGAACGCTAACCGCCTATGGACGAACCGACCCGAACCCAACCCGAAAAAACGCGTCCTCAGTACCCTGAAATGACCCGTCCCTAGAGGACACACTGCCGCGCGCTCCCGTGCGCTGGCCGACCGCATAAAACATTTTCTGGCGCGATGTGTCAAGCGCCTCGCGTCGATCGTTACGTCAACGGGTGCGATCGGATCCGCACACGTTCATCTCATTCGCGCGGGCTCGGAGTGCCAGCGCGACGACGATGCGCTCGTCTCACTCGTTGCGTGCCCGAGCTCCGCGTGACGCGCGACTCATCTCATTCGTGCTGCAGCATCGATCGCTCGTGCGAGCGTCGGGCTTTCGTTGCGCTGCTCGGGAGCCGCACCTACTGAAAAGCGAACCTGGCGGGAAGTGACCGCGCAGGCTCGCGTCGTTGGGGGTGTGGCGATCTGCATACCCTCATCGCGCTTCTTTCCTCCCGCGTGCATCGAGAGGAGCAAGCGCGCGCGAGCGCTGCGCGGCCTGTTTTTAGCGGTTCTGCGCGTTCTTAGAACGCGCGGACGTTGCCGATGCTGGCCGTGGTTGCGGTGCTCGTGTTGTGCGACGTGACCGCCACGCCTTCGAGGATCGTGCTCGGGAACGATGCAATCGTCACGGTACCGGCCGTGAACCAGTCGATGCCGTTGGTCGAGTAGGAGCCCGTGAAGGTGTTGGCGCCGTCACGGCTCAACGCCAGCCAGATGGGCGCGGCTTTCGCTTCTCTCTTGGACTAGGCGACCCACTGCTTGCGCGTGTCGCTGAACGTCGCGGCGAGATCCTTGTCACCGAGTCGCTGCGCGAGCTCGATCGCCTGGTCGATATAACCGACCGCCTCTTTCGACCGCTGTCGACCGTGCGCGACGAGCGCGAGTGAGCTCAAGACGCGGGCGCGATCGGCGCCGCTCGGGCCTGCGAGATCCAGCGCTTCGCGCAGCACGCCTTCGGCGTCGGCATAGTTGCCGGCGCGCGCGAGGGATGCACCGAGCTTGCGGCTGAAAATCAGCATCGCGCGCAACGGGTCGTCGAGCTCGCCGCGCGAAATCTCCTCGCGCGCCATCTCGAGGCCGCGCCGCAGGGCGAGCACTTCCGTCTCCGGATCGCCGCGCAACGAGGCGCGATCGGCGACCTGCTCGAGCAGGAATAGAGCCTGGAACGAGTCGTGGCCGTAGTAGGCGTGCTGGGCGCGCGCCTCGAGCGGCGTCTTCAGCGTGTCGGCCGCGAGCACGACGCGGTGATGGAGCTCGCGCCGGACAGCGGCGGGAATGCCCGCGAGCGCGATGTCGCGGATGAGCGGGTGCGCGGCGGTGTACTTGCCGCCCTGGTCCTTCTCGACCATGCCCGCGCGCATGAGGTCGTCGAGCGTGGCGTCGAGGCCCTCGGCGCTCGGCAGCATCTCGGCGAGCACGCTCTTGTCCGTACCGTCGCCGACCACGGCGAGCACCTGAAGCGCGCGGCGCGCGTTCGGTGCCAGCGTATCGACGCGGAGCGCGACGAGGTCCGCGAGCCGTTGCGGCGGATCGCTGCCGCCCTCGAGGGAGTAGCGCAGCACCTGCTCGACGTAGAGAGGCAAGAAGCCGCGCGCGCTCTCGTCGATGCGCACGCGTTCCCCGGCCGGGTGCGAGCGCAGCATGCCGAGCACGGCTCCGAAGGTGAGCCCGCCAATCAGGCGCGCGCTCGCGTCAGCGCTCCAGCCCGGGTCGAAGCCCGGGATGTGCGCCGCGATCACGAGCACGGAGAGGCCGTGCGGCGGCTCGCCGATGAGATCGGCGAGGGCCGTGGCGCTGAGCGCGTCGATGCGGTGGAGCTCGTCGATGCACAGGATCACGCGGCCCGAGCTCGCGCGCTGCGCGGCGACGTCGATCGCCCAGCGCAGCGAATCGGCCCGAGCCCTGCGCCGCTCGGCCGAGCTCCGGCCGTCGTCGCGCGGGGAGTCCGTGAAGGCGTCGGCGAGGCCCGTGAGCGCGCGCGTCGGCGCGCCGGACGCGCTCGTGCGCGTGAGCTCTTCCGCCGAACGCCCCGTGAGCGCGACGAACAGTTGGCGGAGCGCGTGGTGCGGGACCTCCGCCAGGTGTGGATCCGGCCCGGCGTGCACGATGAAGTCGCCGTCCATCTCGGCGAAGCGGCCGAGCTCCTGCATCAGGCGCGTCTTGCCCGAGCCGGGCTCGCCCACGAAGCGAGCCGCGACCAGGCGCGATTTCGCGCTCTCGCGGCGATCCTCGAGCCAGGCGAGCTCGTCGTCGCGCCCGACGATGGCGAGCGGGAAGAGGCTCGGCGACGGCTCCGGTGCGCCGCTCTTGACCGCGAGCCGCGCGCCGCACTCGCCGCAGAACTTCGTGAGGGCCACCATCAGCCCGCACGCGGGGCACGGCACGACGCCCGCGGGCGGCACCGAGAGGCGGTTCTCCCAACCCGTCGACTGCGGCGGCGCGCTCTCGATCACGGCGAGCGCGGAGCGCAGGGCTTCCGAGAACTCGCCTGCATCCTGGTAGCGGTCGCGCGAGTCTTTGGACATCGCGCGGAACGTGACGGCGACGAGCGGCTCCGGAATCACGCGTTCCGGCGCCACCTGACGCGGATCCGGCACGGGGATCGTGAGGTGCATCATCACGACCTGGGTCGGGCTGTCCGCCTCGAACGGCAGCCGCCCCGTGAGCAGCTGGAACAGGATCACGCCGACGGAATAGAGGTCGCTGCGCCCGTCGATGGCGTCGCCGCGGCCCTGCTCGGGCGCCATGTAGTCGGGCGTGCCGCACACGATGCCGGGGCTCGTGACCGAGGGGGCCTGCGCGTCGGCGCGGAGCTTCGCGAGGCCGAAGTCCACCACCTTCACGAAATCGCCGCCGCGCCGCAGCGGCTCGAGGATGATGTTCTCGGGCTTGAGATCGCGGTGCACGATCCCGAGATCGTGGGCTTCGCCGAGCGCGGCGAGCACCTGCCTCAGGCATTCGACGACGCGAGCGAAAGGCAGCGGCCCTTCCTCGTACGCGACGCGCGCCAAGTCCTTGCCGCGCAAGAACTCCATCACGAGGTAGGGCTGCCCGTCTTCGGTGCGGCCGAAGTCGAACACGGAGACGGAGTTCGGATGGTTGAGCTGGCTCGCCGCGCGCGCCTCCGTCATGAAGCGCAGCGCGGAGTTCTCGTCCGAGAGCAGGTGCGGGTGAATGATCTTCACCGCGACCGTGCGGCCGAGCGCGCTCTGCTGAGCGCGGTACACGCGGCCCATGCCGCCGACGCTGATGAGGTCGAGGATGTGGTGACCGCCGGGCAGCGTCTTGCCGATGAACTTGTCGGCGGTGCTCACGCCCACCGTACCGACCGGGAACCCGCAGGTCGGGCAGTACTGATGCTCCTGGGCGCAGCTGGAGCCGCAGTGGGGGCAGGTCCTAAGGTCCGACTCGGCGCTCGTCACGGAAAGGCTCGAGGTTCGTATTCTATAAGGCTCTCCGGGGAACGAACCAGGGGCGCGCTCGACCAGGCCAAAATGCTGTAGTTTGTGAAAATCATGTCCGCCCGAGTCCGCCTCGGCGAGCTCCTCGTGACCGCCAACATCATCACGCGCGAGCGCCTCGAGGAGGTGCTTGCCGCCCAGCGGCTCGACGGCCGGCGGCTCGGCAAGTTGCTCGTCGAGCGGGGGCTCGTCACCGAGAACCAGCTCACGCAGATCTTGAGCCAGCAGCTCAGCGTGCCGTGGGTATCGCTCTACCACATCGACTTCTCGCGCCAGCTCCTCGACCTCGTCCCGGAGGAGCTCGCCGAGCAGCACTGTCTCGTGCCCATCTTCGTGAGACGCGTGCGCGGTCTCGGCGAGACGCTCTACATCGCGATGGACGATCCGACGAACGAAGCCGCGGTCACCGCCGTGGGCGAATTCTCCGGCTTGCCCGTGCGCACGATGATCGCGCCTCCCTCGGACATCCGTTCCGCCATCCGCGCGTACTACGGGTCGGGAGAGGAAGAGCTCCTCGGTGACGACGACGTGGCGGGCTCGCCGTCGGCGAATCCGCCGGCGCGACCGTCCCGTCCCGTCGCCGCGCCTTCGCCCGTGGTGCCGCGAGCCGCACCGACGCCGGTCGAGGCGACGCTCATCACGCCCGATCCACCGAGCGCGGCACCCTCGAGCTTGCCGCCCGAGGTGCTCGCTTCCGAGCCCGCGCCCGACAGCTCACCGACGATCGAGGCGCGCGAGGTGTCGATGCCGGCGCCCGCGCGGCGCACCGGGCGGCGCATGGTGACGCTCACGCTGCTCGACGGAACTCGCGTGAATTTGCCGGCGAAGAGCTCGCATCCGCCCAAAGCCGGAAGCAAGGCCAAGAGCCCCGTCCCGCGCGCCGACGAGGAGGGCGGCGCGCTCACGGCACGCGATCTGATCGCCGCGCTGCGTGCCGTCGCGCACGGCGCGGACGCGAGCGAGATCCTCGGTGAGCGCGCGCGCTGGGAGCCGCTCTTCGCCGCCCTGCTCCAGGTGCTCCTGAAGAAGCACCTGATCGCGGACTGGGAATTCGTCGAGGAGTTCCGGAAGGTCTGAGCCGGGTCAGCGCGCGAGGCGGCCTTGCCGCTCGAGCATGACCCAAGGGGAGAGACCGTTGCCGTCCGCCTCCTCCGGGCGCGCGCTCGCACCGGCGAGAGCAGCGACCACCGCCGCGGCGGCCGCGAGCAGCGGCTCGTCCGATGCGCGGGACGGGCCGAGGATTTCGGCGGCGTGGCGCTCCACGAAGCCGTTGTCGTACCGGCCGGCCTCCACCTCGGGCGTCCGCAGCAGGCCCTCGAGGAAGGCGACGTTGGTTTCGATGCCAGCGATCACCGTCTCGCCGAGCGCGCGTCGCAGGCGCGCGAGCGCCTGGGCGCGGTTCGGGGCCCACACGGCGAGCTTGGCGAGCAAGGGATCGTAGTGCGGGCTCACGACCGAGCCTTCGTCGATGCCGCTGTCGTCGCGTACGCCGGGGCCCGCAGCCGTGACGTACGTTTCGATGCGGCCCGGGCTCGGCGCGAAGCCGCGCGCCGGATCCTCCGCGCAAAGGCGCGCTTCGATGGCGACGCCGCGTGTCTCGGGCTCCACGAGCAGCGGCTCGCCCGCGGCGATGGTGAGCATCTCGCGCACGAGGTCGATGCCCGTGACGAGCTCCGTGACGGGGTGCTCGACCTGCAGGCGCGTGTTCATCTCCAAGAAGTAGAAGCTGCCGCTCTGATCGAGCAGAAACTCGAACGTCCCCGCCGAGTAGTAGCCGAGCGAGCGCGCGCCCTGAACGGCGACGGCGCACAGGGCCGAGCGCGTCGCCGGATCGAGCGCGGGGCAGGGCGTCTCCTCCACGATTTTTTGGTGCCGGCGCTGGAGCGAGCAGTCGCGCTCGAAGAGATGCACCATGTGCCCGCCGCGATCGCCGAGCACCTGCACCTCGACGTGGCGCGTGCCCTCGAGCGCTTTCTCGATGTACACGTCGGCGTTGCCGAACGCCTTCAGCGCCTCGCTGCGGGCTCGCTCGAGCGCCCCGTCGAGCTCCGCGTCGCTTCGAACCAGGCGCATCCCCTTGCCTCCGCCGCCGTCGGTCGCTTTGACCATCACGGGATAACCGACGCGCGAG
>DASUGE010000016.1:0-3371 GCA_036274215.1 Polyangiaceae bacterium
CCCGGTGCTCGGAATGTTGAGTGGCAGGCGCCGCCCGCTAGCGTTTTCTGCGCTTTCGGCGTGGATTTCCACCAGCACACTGCTTTTGTGGGTGCTCGTCGCACCAACGGCTCACGCATCGTTCGAGGCAAATGACGCAGAGTGGCAAGGCGCGAGCGAGCTCCTCGCACTTGCGCGCGCGGAGCTCGGAGCCGAACGCGTCGTCATCGTCGGGACGCTCGACTACGAGGCGCTAAAGCCCGAGGACGGCGTGCTCCTGCTCCATCCCGAGGTCGAAATCGACCGCGAGGAGATGGGCGCATTCCTCGCCGCCGGCGGACGACTCGCGGTGCTCGACGACCGCGGCAAGGCGACCTCGTTTCTCGCGCAGTACCGAATCACGCGAGTCGAGGCCCCGCTTCGTCCCGCGCTCGCGCTGCGCGACAACGCGAATCTCGCCATCGCGGTTCCCTACGTGCAGCAGGTCGCCGGCCAGGAGCAGAACCGGCACCCCATCGTGCGCGACGTCGACCGAATCGTCACGAACCACCCGACCGCGCTCTCGCATCCCGATCTGACGCTCGTGCTCACGATTCCGGCGATCGGCGAGCCGAACGCGACCCTCGCGGTGACCGGCGTCATCGGCAAGCGCGGGCGCCTCTTTGCGATGGGCGACCCGTCGGCGCTCATCAACCTCATGCTGCGCTACCCGGGCAACCGGGCGTTCGCGAAGAGCCTCGTCCGCTATCTCGTAGACAAGGACGACTGGGGCGAGCGCGGCGGCAAGCTCTACCTCGTCGCGAACGGCTTCCGGCAACGCGGCCACTTCGGCGGGGTGTCCGGCGTCACGCGCGAGCTCCGCGACGCCGTCGACGCGCTGAAGGACGCGCTCGGCGACGCACACGAGAGCGGCCTCCCGGGCGGGCTGTCACTCGTGCTCGCGGGCGTCGGGCTTGCGGTGTCGCTCGTGTGGGCGCTCGGGCACGCGCTCCGCGTCTACCGTCGCTACGTGCCGCGCTACGCCCTGGCGATGCCGCTCGTCGCGCAAGGCGGCGCGGTCGGGCGCGCGGCCGTGCTCTCCGCGCCGAGCACGGACCGGGCGCTCGTCTTGGCGGAGATCAGAAGCGCTCTTGTCGAGGCGCTCTCGGAACGAACGGGCGTGGACCCCCGCGCCGCGACCCCGCGCCTGATCGCCGAGGTCGAAGCCAAGGGGGTGCTCGGCAGCGACGGCCTGCACGCCCTACGAGCGCTTTTTTTCGAGCTCGATCGGGGGCTCGAGCACCTCGGCGCCCGAAAACGGCTCCGCGTATCGCCCGGGCACGTGGAGATTCTCCATCAGAAGATGATGGAGATCCTATCGGAAATCGACCAGCGTAGGGGCGGCTAGCCGATGCACGCGCTTCAAGTGAACGAGATCGAGGCCGCCCGTGAGCGGATGGAAGGAGTCAGGCGAGAGGTCTCGCGCGTGTACATCGGCGATTCGGGCGCCGTCGACATGATGCTGGTCGCGCTGCTCGCGCGCGGTCACGTGCTTCTAGAAGGCGTCCCCGGCGTCGCCAAGACGACGCTCGTCAAAGCGTTCGCGACGGCGCTCGGTTGCAGCGTGCGGCGTATCCAATTCACGCCGGATCTCTTACCCGCGGACATCACCGGCACATATGTCTTGAACCCGCGCGACGGCTCGTTCTCGCTTCGCGCGGGGCCCATCTTCGCGAACGTGGTGCTCGCCGACGAGATCAATCGGGCCCCCGCGAAGACGCAATCGGCGCTGCTCGAAGCGATGCAAGAGCGGCAGGTGACCATCGAGGGCGATCGCTTCGAGCTGCCCGACCCGTTTCTGGTGCTCGCCACGCAAAACCCGATCGATCTCGAGGGCACGTACCCGCTCCCGGAAGCGCAGATCGACCGCTTCCTCATCCGCGTTCAGATGACGTATCCGAACGAGCGCGACGAGGTCGCGATGCTGCGCGCTCACGGGATTGCGCCCCCCTCGCCTTTCGTGGTCCTGAGCCCGAACGACGCGCTGCAGCTCCAGTCGATCACGGCGCGCGTTCACGTGGACGAGGATCTCTACGCGTACGCCGTCGCGCTGAGCCAGTTCACGCGCAGCCACCCGCGCGTCGTGCTCGGCGCTTCGCCGCGCGCCTCGCTCGGACTTCTCAGGGCCGCCAAGGCGTCCGCGGTGCTCGCCGGGCGCGGCTTCGTGACGCCGGACGACGTGCGCCTCGTGGTGCAACACGTCCTCGCTCACCGCCTGATTCTCGTTCCCGAGCTCGAGGGCGATTCGCGAGCGCGGAGCGGCGTCGTCGACGAAGCCGTCTCGAAGGTGAGCTACCGGCCGCAGGCTCGCTGACGCTCACTCGCAGCCGATCGGGGACGCGGAGAGCGCCACGTCGTCGAACCAGGCCGTCATGGCGCCCGAGCCGTAGCTCTGCCAGCCGAAGTTGAAATCGGCGAGCGCCGTGTAGCGCATGGTCGACTGAGTGCCCGTGAACCACTGTTGATCGATGTTTGCGGTGCCGACGCCGTCCGCCGTGAGACCCGGCTGATCGGCGCCGTCGATCGAAACGTTCAAGTGGCCGTTCGTGTTGATCGTGAGCTCGATGCAGTACCAGGTGTTCGCTTCCGGATGGAAGCTCAGAGCGTCGCCCATCGGGCTCACGTCCGGGATGTTCGCGGCGTCCGAGTCGGTGTTCCAGTGGAACACCGTGTCCTGACTGCCGAAGCGGAGCTCGTTCGACTGGCTGTACTGGTCGACCATCGTCGGGTGGGTGACGATCATCGAGCCGTGGCCCTGCGCGAGCGTCGTCATCAGGCGCACGTAAAAGCGAACGTGGGCGACGGCGCCGAGCGTGCCGATCACGGTCGTGTTGCGGAGATACAGCCGATCGGGGCTGACGACCTTGAGGGAGCGTCCGGAGCCGTGCGCGCCGATCGCGTCAACGGTCGCGGAGCCGCTTGCCGACGACGGGACCTTCGTCCAGAGCGCGGGGTTCGGCGCCGCGCCGACGGCCGTCGATTCGAAGTCGTCGCAGAGCGCGAGCGAGGCACAGGTCGGGGCGCCGCTCTTGCCGCCGGAGCCGCCTGCTCCCGATGCTCCACCCGAGCCCGCGACGGTTCCACCTTGTCCGGCGTCGGCACCGCCCGCGCCGCCGCCGCCAGGGGCGCCCGCGGCACCGCCCGTCACCGTTCCTCCGAGTCCCGCGCTGCCGCCGGGACCGGTTCCAGCCAAGCCGCCGGTCGCCGGAGCCGTACCGCCGACGCCAGGCGTCCCACCGGTCACGCCACCGCCGGTCGCGCTGCCACCGGTCGCGGTTCCACCGGCTGCCGTTCCGCCGTTCGCGCTTCCGCCGAGCGGGGCGCCGGCGCTACCGGACACGGCTCCGCTGCCG
>DASUGE010000017.1:0-17362 GCA_036274215.1 Polyangiaceae bacterium
CCAGGCGTTCGCGTTGGTGACATCGCGCTCGAACACGCGACGGAGCGCCGCAATCGCCTTGGTCGGGTTGCCGCTCTCGAGCACGCGGCCCGCGAGCTCGGCGTGGATCGCGGGATCGTCGCTCACGGTCACGCCGCGCTCGAGCACGGCGATCGCCTGATCGGGGCGGTGCAAGAACTCGCGGAGCACGCGCGACAGCTCGAGGAAGACCTCGCCCGGGGTGCTTTCGCCGGCGGACTCGATGTAGCGCGTGAGGGCGGCCGCGTAGATGTCCCAGGTCGGCGCATCGGACTTGCGCGGCACCTGCGTGATGAGCTCGGCGAGCTCGCCGGCGGCTTCCGTGTCGAGGCCCGCGAGCGCGATGGCTTCGGCGAACGCCTGACCGGCGGCACCGAGCTTGCCACGCGCTTTCTCGACGCGACCCTGTGCGGAGAGCGCTTCCACGCGATCCTCGGGCTCGACCGAGATCTCGACGAGCCGCCCCGCCGCTTGGCTTGCCGCTTCGAGGCGGTTGCGCCGGAGCTCGAGCTGCACGAGCCGTCCGAGGGCCGCAGCGTGCTTCGGATTCGCGGCCAAGACCACCTCGACGCTCGCGCGCGCACCGTCGGGATCGCCGAGCCGCTCGTCGAGAATCGCAGCCAAGCGCGCGTGCGCATCGAGCCGCGCCCCCTCGGGAGCGCCGGCCTGGAGCGTCACCTGCTTCAGCTTGTCGACAGCCTCGGTCCACTGGCCGTCACGCACGTGAAGCTCGGCGAGCTTCATGAGAATCGTCGTGTGGGCGGGCAGGAGGCCGAGGGCGCGCTTGAGCACGGCGAGCGCCGCGGGCAGATCCCGCCGCCGGTCGGAATGCAGCTCGGCCACGCGCACCCAGAGCGCGGCGATGCGCTCGCGTTGCGTCGCTTCGGTCGCCGCCTGCGAAAGGACGCGCACGACGCGATCGACCTCGCCCGCCGGGATCAAGAGCTCCTCGAGGCGGCTCGCCGCGAGCTCGTGCTCCGGGCTGATCTCGAGCGCGCACTCGAGCAGCGACGCCGCGGCGGCGCGGTCACCCGCGTTGGTCTGCACCTCGGCGGCACGCAGCATGAGCCGCGCGGCGTAAGGGCGATCGAGGGCGACCTCGACCATGCGCGACGAGGCTTCTTCGAGCAGCCGGGCGTCGCCGAGCCGCTCGGCCATGCGCGCGAGCCCGCGCGCCGCCGCGACGTTGTCGGGCTCGCGGCCGAGGGCGCCGCGGTAGAGCCCGAGCGCCGAAGCGTCGCCGCTCGCTTCGAGGAGCTCGGCCAAGCGCGTCGTGTGCTCGGCGGCGACGCCGGGGTGCTCTACCCCGGAAAGCTGCGCGTCCACCTGCCCGATGAGCGCCGGATCGCCCGCCTTGAGCGCGAGGCGCTCGAGCGCGGCGAGCGCCGTCGGATCGGACGGCGAGAGCTGCAAGACGAGCATCTCCGCGTCGCGCATGGGGCCGAAGTCCTCGGTCGCGCGCCGCTCCTCGAGCCGTGCGAGCTCGCGCAGCACGGCCACGCGCGCCCCGGGATCGCCGAGCACGCGCGCCTGCGTCGCGTACAAGTCGGCGAGCGCGTCCCACGCGGCTTGCTCGGCGTAGAGCGGCTCGAGCGCGACGAGCGCTTCCACGTGCGCGGGGTCCCGCTCGAGCACGCCTTGAAAGCACGCGATGGCGCGCGCCGGATCGCCGAGCTCGTCGCGATACACCTCGCCCTGGCGCATGAGCGCCGAGACGGCGAGCGCCGGATCCGGCTCGGATTTCGCCTCGTGCTCGAGCTCGGCCGCGACGCGCTTGTAGTCCTTCGCGAGCGTCAATAGCCGCACGAGGCCCTCGCGCGCAGGGCGGAGCTCGCTGTCCGCGGCGAGCGCCTGTTCGTAGGCGAGCCGCGCCTTGTCGGGCTGCTTGAGCCGATTCTCGTAGATCTCGCCGACCCGAAACGCCGCACGCGCTTTGTCGCCAGGCTCGGCTGCGCTCGCCGTCTCGGCTTCGAGCAAACGAACGAGCTCGTCCCAGCGCGCCTTCTCGCCGAGCTTGCGCTCGAGCGCGCGCGACGCCGGGCGGTGGCGCGGATCGGCAACGAGCGAGCGCCGGTAGGCCGCGATCGCTTCGTCATCCTTGCCGATGCGATTTTCGTAGAGCTCGCCCACCTTGAAGTGCAGCGCGGCGCTCCCGGGACCGGCCGGTGTGTGCTCGAGCTCGGCGCGGTACGTGTCGAGCAGCGCGTCCCAGCGGCCCGCTTTGTAGTGCAGCCGGCCGAGCCCCGCGAGCGCGGGCAAGTAGCCGTGCTCGAGCTCGAACGCCTTGCGGTAGAAGGCGAGCGCCTGCGCATCGTCCGCGAGATCGAGCTCGGCGACCTCGCCCGCGCGGTGCAAGAGCTCGAGCCGTCGCCGCGTGTCGGTGACGCGCGCCACCTCGCGCTCGAGGGCGGCGACGAGCTCTTGGTAGCGTCCGGCGCGCTCCGCAGCGCGCTCGAGCGCGTGGATGGCGCCGAGATGATTCGGCTCGACGTCGAGGATGCGACGAAACGCCGTCACCGCTCGGCTCGGATCGGCGAGGGCATCCTCGAGCAGGCGGCCGATCTTGAAGAGCCACGTGATCTTCGAGTCGGCGTCCGTCGCGAGGTCGACGCCACGCTCGTAGAGCTCGACGAGCGCCTCGTACTGGTGGCGCTGCGCGAGCAGGCGCTCGAGCGCCTTGAACGAGGGCGCGTAGCCGGGCACGAGCCCGAGCGCGCGCGCGTGGTGCTCCGCGGCGGCGTCCGGCTGCCCCAGCTTGAGCTCACAGATTTCCGCCATCCGCGCGAGGGCCGACGCGCGCCGGGACGAATCGTGGCCGCGCTCCGCCTCGCCGCCGTGCACGGCGAGCAGGGCCGTCCAGTTCTCGCGCCGCGTGTAGAGCTTGGAGAGCGCCTGAATCGCGGGCAGGTACAGCGGATCGGCTCCGCGCGCGCGCTCGTACCACGTGATGGCGAGGTCCTCGTCGCCGAGGCGCTCCTCGGCGAGCTGCCCGATTTGATGCAACGTGCCGACCTTCTCGGCGGCGTTCGTCGCGAGGGCCGCCAAGCGCTCGAGCACCGCGACGAGCTCGGGCCAGCGCTGCGCGAGCTGGTACGCGCGCCCGAGCTCCTCGAGCACCATGCGATCGGTCGGCGCCTCGCGCGCCGCGCTCTCGAACGCGTCGGCCGCCTTGTCGAGCGCGCCGAGCCGATCGGACAGCACGCGGCCCGCGCGATAGAACGCGAGCGAGCGTGCCTCGGGGCCGCTCACGAGCTCGGCTTCGTGGGCGAGCACCGTGACGAGATCGCCGAAGCGCTCGTCCGCGTAGCAGAGCCGTTTGAGCGCATGAATCGCGCCCGTCGAGCGCGGATCCGTCTCGAGCGCGAGCCGATAAAGCTCCGCCGCGCCGCGAGCGTCGCGCTTGCGCCCCTCGACGACGCGAGCGCGCTCGGCGATCAGGGCCGCCTTCAAACGCGCGTCCTGCGTGACGGCGTTGGCGGCGCGCGCGTACGTCCGTTCGAGCGCATCCCACGCCTTCGCGCCGAGCTCGGCGCGCTCGACCGCCTTCAAGAGGCTCGGGTTCGTCGGGTCGAGGTCGAGCCCGGTTTCGAACGCTTCACGCGCTTGCTGCTTCTGGCCGAGCGCATCCTCGAGGACGAGGCCCTTCTCGTAGTACACGACGGCCTTCTGCTGCGGCTCCGACGTGAGGCGGATCTCCGCATCGAAGAACGGGAGCGCCTGCGCGTGGCGTTTCGCAGCAATCAGCGTGCGGCGGGCGCCGCGAACCGACGGCAGATGATCCAGCACGAGCGCGTGCGCCTTCTGGTAGTTCTCGGCGGCGCGCAGCGTGTCGCCGAGCGGCCACTCGTAAAGGCGTGCGCACTCGTAGTGCAGCCTGCCCGTGCGGTGCGGCTTCGGGTGCGTCGCGAGCTCGCGCTCGAATGCTGCGAGCATTTCCTTGGCTATTTCGCCGTGGGTTTCGGGCTGGGCGCGCAGCGCCTCGACCGCGCGGGCCGGCACGTCGAGGGGCACGGCAGCCGCGGCCGCGCGCGGCGCGGGCGTGGGCGGTCGGGCGGCGACGGCGGGCGCGGCGGGCGTCGGCGCATGCGAGCGCACGGGTGGTGCCGGCGGCTTCGGACGTTGTGAGGTCGAGCGCGCCGGTGCCTTCGACGGAGGCGCGCTCAAGATCGGTGGAGCGGGAAGCGCGGCGGGACTCGCCGGAGCCGCGGACGTAGCCGGCGCTGCAGCACCCGCAGTCGCGTCGGGCTCGGCACCAGGTGGTCGCGACGGCGGGCGTGGCGGCGTGGGCTTGCTGCGCTTCGCGGACGGCGGCACCGAGAGTGGCTTCGTCCGAACCGGCGGCGGCGGCGGAAGACTGCGCGCCGGCTCCTTCGCGTTCGCGTTCGAAGGCGGCGAAGCGCCCGGTGAGGACGGCGTCGCCGCGGGGGGCGCGGCGGGCGTGGCGGCTTGAGCCGCGGCGCGTGGCGGCGCCGACGGCGGAACCGAGGGGCGCGGGCGTGGCGGCGCGGGCTTTTTCGATCGATTCGCGTCGTCGGCCATGCGATCCTGGAGCTTACACCAAGCCTGAAACGATGAGGCAGCAGCAGAGCGGCTAGCCCTCTCGACGACGGTACCCCCTCTGGTCGTTCGTCATGCTATGCGGTGGCGCCCGATGAGCGCCCCGGCCGAGCTTTTGGTGATTCGTGGAGCGCGTGCCGTGGACCCCCAGACGGGGCTCGACGCCGCGGTGGACATCGTCGTGGAGCGGGGCCGGATCGTCCGGCTCGGCCCGAACGCGGCGGGCGACGCCGCCCGCTCGGAGCGGGCCCGGGTCGTCGAGGGGCAAGGCCGCTGGGTGGTCCCCGCCTTCGTCGATCTCCACGCCCACCTGCGCGAGCCCGGCCAAGAGTACAAAGAGGACATTGCGTCCGGGCTGTCGGCGGCGGCCGCGGGTGGGTACGCACATGTGTGTGCGATGCCGAACACGCAGCCGGTGAACGACACGCGCGCCGTCACCGAGATGATGCTCCACCGGGCGCGCGAGCACGGCGGCCCCACCCTCCACCCCATCGGCGCGATCACGAAGCGGCAGGAGGGCAAGGAGCTCACCGAGATGGCGGAGCTCCGTGAGGCCGGCGCCGTCGCCGTGAGCGACGACGGCGTGTGCGTGATGTCGAGCGCCGTGATGCGACGCGCGCTCGAGTACGCGAAGAACTTCGACCTCCCCGTGATCCAGCACGCAGAGGATCACCAGCTCACGGCGGGCGCCGACATCCACGAAGGCGCTATCTCCGCCAAGCTCGGGTTGCGCGGCTGGCCGCGCATCGCGGAAGACGTGATCGTCGCGCGCGACATCCTGCTCGCCGAGTACGTGCAGGCGCGCTACCACGTCGCGCACGTCTCGACGCAGGGCGCGGCGCGGCTCGTCCGCGAAGCCAAGCAGCGTCACATTCAGGTCACGTGCGAGGTGACCCCGCACCACCTGCTCCTGACGGACGCCGCCCTGCTCGGCTACGACACCGCGTGCAAGGTGAACCCGCCGCTCCGCGAGGAGAGCGACGTGGCTGCCTTGCGGGAGGCCCTCGCCGATGGGACCATCGACGCCATCGCCACCGACCACGCGCCCCACACGCCGCTCGAGAAAGACTGCGAGCTGCCGCTCGCCAAGCCGGGCCTGATGGGCCTCGAGCTCTGCTTCGGCTTGCTCCTCGGCCTCGTCGGGACCTCCGGGCTGAAGCTCGAGCGCCTGCTCGACGCCCTTTCGACGCGCCCGGCGCGCATTGCCGGCATCGAGCCGCCCAGTCTGCGCGAAGGCGCCCTCGCGGAGCTCACTCTCGTCGATCCCGCGGCGCGCTGGAAACCCGAGAGCGTTCGCCTTCGTTCTAAGAGCAGGAACACCCCTTTCATGCAACGAGAGCTCACCGGCAAGGTCCTTCTCACGCTCGCGCGCGGCACCGTCGCCCACGACGCGCTGTCGGAGGGCGCATGAGCGGCCGCGCCGCGCACCTTGCCCTCGCGGACGGCACCGTCTTTTCGGGTCGCGGCTTCGGCGCCGATGCGAGCGTCACCGGGGAAGTGGTGTTCACGACCGGCATGACCGGCTACCAGGAGGTGCTCACCGACCCCTCGTACTGCGGCCAAATCGTCACGATGACGGCCCCCCAGATCGGCAACACCGGCATCAACCGCGAGGACGACGAGAGCGTCGACGACCGCCCCCACGTCGCGGGCTTCGTGATCCGCGATCTCAGCCTCACCGTCTCGAGTTGGCGCTCGCAGGAGTCGCTCGAGCAGTACCTCGCCCGCCACGGCATCGCCGCGATCGCCGACATCGACACGCGGCGCCTCACGCGCCACCTGCGCGACAAGGGCTCCCAGAACGGCTGCATCGGCAGCGAGGCCCCGCACGTGCTCGTCGAGCGCGCCCGCTCGGCCCCGAACATGGAGGGCCTGGACCTCGTCGAGCGCGTCACCCCCGCCGCCGCGTACGCCTTCAAGGAAGCGCGCGGCGCCTGGAACACCCCGTTCGGCGAGTCGATCAAGCCGCCGAGCCGCGCGCTCAAGGTGGTCGCCATCGACTTCGGCGCCAAGCGCAACATCCTGCGCTGCCTGGTCGACGCCGGCTGCGACGTGACGGTCGTGCCCGCACGCACGAGCGCCACGGACATCCTCGCGCAGAACCCGGACGGCATCTTCCTCTCGAATGGTCCGGGCGATCCCGCCGCCGTCACCTACGCGATCGACACCATCAAGGGCCTCGTCGGCAAGAAGCCCCTGTTCGGCATCTGCCTCGGGCATCAGCTGCTCGCGCTCGCGCTCGGGGCGCGCACGTTCAAGCTCAAGTTCGGCCACCGCGGCCTGAACCAGCCGGTCAAGGACCTGACGACCGGTCGCGTCGAAATCACGACGCAAAACCACGGCTTCGCGGTCGACGTTCCGTCGATCGCCGGCATCGCCAAGAGCACCCACCTGCACCTGAACGACGGCACGAGCGAAGGCCTCGAAGCGCCGGACGCCCGCGCCTTCAGCGTGCAGTATCATCCGGAAGCGGCGGCCGGTCCCCACGACGCGCTCTACCTCTTCGACCGCTTCGTGCGCTCGATGCAGGCGTAGCGCAGGATCCCAGAGCTCGTTTGGCGCGCACCATCCATTTCGTCAGCCTGGGCTGCCCCAAAAACCGCGTCGACAGCGAGGTGATGCTCGGCGTGGCCGAGCGCGCCGGTTACCGGCACGTGGAAGCGCCCGAGGACGCCAGCGTCATCGTCGTCAACACCTGCGGCTTCATCGACGCGGCCAAGGAAGAGTCGATCAACACGATCCTCGAGCTCTCGCGCCAGAAGCAGGAGGGCCGCTGCCAGAAGCTCGTCGTCGCCGGCTGCCTGAGCCAGCGCCACCCGGAAGAGCTCGCGAAGGAGCTGCCCGAGGTCGATCACCTGCTCGGCTCGAGCGACATGCTGAAGCTCGAGAAGGTGCTCGCCGGCAAGGCCGAGCGCGTGCTCGTCGGCGATCCGGCAAGCTGGCTCGTCGATGCGACCGATCCGCGCCGCGTCTCGACGCGCGGCCGCAGCGCCTTCGTGAAGCTCGCCGAGGGCTGCAACCGGACCTGCTCGTTCTGCGTGATTCCGCAGCTCCGCGGCAAGCAGCGCTCGCGCGGCGCGGACGACATCGTGGCCGAGGTGGAGCGCCTCGCGGATGCGGGCGTCGTCGAGATGAACCTCGTCTCGCAGGACACCGTGGCCTGGGGCCGTGACACGCGGGGCGCCCCTTCCCTCGCCAAGCTCGTCGAGCGCATCGCCGACGTGCGCGGCGTGCACTGGGTCCGCATCTTCTACCTCTACCCGGAGCGCCTCGACGACGAGCTCGTCACGCTGATCGCCGAGCACCCGCGTGTCGTCCCGTACGTGGACATGCCGCTCCAGCACGCCGCCGACGGCATGCTCCGCCGCATGCGCCGCGGCCACGGCGGCAAGCGCCTCTACGACCTCGTGGAGCGCCTGCGCAAGCGCATCGAAGGGCTCACCTTCCGCACGGCGTTCATCGTCGGGCACCCCGGCGAGACGGACGTCGAGTTCGAGGAGCTCCTCACCTTCGTGCGCTTCGCCGAGTTCGAGCGCGTGGGCGTCTTCCGCTATTCCGACGAAGAATCCGCTCGCTCGTTCCACATCGAAGGCAAGGTGAAGCGACGCGTCGCCGAAGCCCGCGCCAAGCGCCTGATGAGCATCCAGCGCCGGATCAGCAAGAAGAAGAACAAGGCGCTCATCGGCCGTGAGCTCGAGGTGCTCGTCGAGGGAGCGAGCGAAGAGAGCGAGCTCGTGATGGCCGGCCGTCATCCGGGGCAAGCGCCCGAGATCGACGGCACCGTGTTCCTCTCGGGCGGACCGGTGCAGCCCGGCGACCTCTGCCGAGCGAAGGTCACGAGCGCGACCGACTACGATCTCGTCGCCGAGGTGCTCGAGCGCCGCCGGCTTCCCGTCGGACGCAAGCGCGCGCCGGCGTCACCGCTCGTTCACCACGCGAGCGACGGACGCCGCGTCCTTCGCACGATCGCCTAGAATCCCAGCCGAATCGCGATCGCGCACAGCGAGTCGCGGCGGCGCGCCATGGTATACGGCTCGGCCATGCCGACGCGCCCGGGTCGCCGCGAGCTTCTCGTTCTGAGCGCGGTGCTCCTCGTCGGCCTCGTCCTGCGCGGCGTCGGGCTCGGCTGGGATCTCCCCTACATCGAGAACCCCGACGAGGGTCAGTACCTCGAGATCGCGCAAAGGATGGTGCGCGACGGAAACCCCGTCACCCGCTTTCTGAACATTCCGTCGCTCCTCTTCGACGTGACCGCCTTGGGGCAGGTCATCTACTACTGGCTCGGTCGGCTCACGGGCGCCTTCTCGAGCCGTCAGGATCTCGTGCCGCCCGTGATTCTGGTGATGGGGGTGACCAAGGCCGGCCTCACGAGCTCGGTGGTGTGGGCGCGCAGCGTGATCGTGCTGTTCGGACTCGGCAGCGTGGCGCTTTTATTTTTTTGGGGGAAAGAAGCGACCGGTCGCCCAGCGGTGGGCCTCCTCGCAGCAGCGATGGCGGCGGTTTCACCCATTCACGTGAGCCTGAGTCGCAGCGTCACGCCCGACACGATCGCCGCCTTCTTCGTCACGCTCTCGGCCCTCTTCACGACCCGTGTCCTCAACCGAGGCGCTGCCAAAGACTACCTCTGGTCCGGCGTCGCGATCGGCCTCGCCGCCTCCGCCAAATACAACGCGGGCTTCGTCGCCATCCTCCTGCCCCTCGCGCACTGGCTGCGGGCCGGCAAGGTGACGCTGCCGAGCAAGCTCGTCTGGCAAGCGGCCCTCGTCAGCATTGCCGCCTTCGTGGCAACGAGCCCCATCACCGTCATCGCCTTCCCGCGCTTCATCAGCAAGCTCGGCTTCGAGACCCACCACTACGCGGGCAGTCATCCCGGCATGGAGGGCGGCGCGCTCGCTTGGTACCTGCGCGACATGGCCACGACGGCCGCCGCAGTCTATGTGCTCGCCGCCGTCGAGATCGGCCTGGGCATCGCGCGGCGCTCGAAACCGACGCTATTTCTGGCCGCATTTCCGGTTCTTTACTTCGCCTTCATCAGCGGCTTCGCCGTGCGCAACGACCGCACGTACCTGCCGCTCACCTTCTTCTGCTTCGTGCTCGCGGCATCGCTGATGGTGCGGCTCGCCGAGCGCTTCCGTGAGCTCGAGCGCCCGTCGTGGCAGCGAGCCCTCGTGCCCGTGCTCGTCGCGGCAGTGCTCGTGCAGCCGCTCGCGACGACGTGGTCACGCGCGGCCCTGCGCCGCGCGTCGGTCGCCCGCAAGACGGCGCGCGAATGGCTCACGGCGAACCTGCCGGCGGGGACGAAAGTCGCGCTCGAGTCCTACGCCCCGTTCCTCGAGCCCAGTCGCTTCGACGTGCGCGGATTCGGCCAGCTCACGGAGCACGAGCCTGATTGGTATGCGACGAACGGCTTTCAGTACCTCGTCTTCGGCAAGACCATGTACGGGCGCTTCTTCGCCGATCCGGCGCGCTACGCCCCCGAGGTCGCGCGCTATCGCGCGTTCTTCGAGCACCTGCCGCTCGTCCGACGCTTCGAGGATGGGAGCGACGAAGTGCGCGTGTACGCGACGAAGCTCTAGGGCGCGCCGCCCACGCCGCCCCCACCGCTGCCCGAAGGCACGCCGCCCGCACCGCTCTTCGCGCTGAGGTCCGGCAGCGTGAAGACCGTCGCCGAGCTCAGGTCGTTCGCGTACCGATACCAGAGCTCGATCTCGTCGCCCGGCTGCCCTTCCTTGAGGTCGAACGAATAGGCGCCGACGTGATCCGCTTGCTGGCCGTCGATGATGTAGTTCCGCTCGTTCAAGGCGGAGACCTGCGCGTTCGGTAGGACCCCACCGGCGAGGTGATACGCCCCGGTCTCCGTCATCGAGATCTCCGGCTTCACCGGCGGGGGCAGCGGCAACGTCGGCGAATAGCAGCCCGCAAAAAGGACTGCCCCGAGGAGGAAGCGGCGCAGCGTGCGGTTTGCCATGGGGAGAGCGGCCTTAACGTAGCACGCAGCGTGCCGGCTCCGCGGTCACCGCAAAACCTAGTTGTTCCAGGTAGTTAGTATCCGCGCTCGGGCAAGGAGCCAATCGCGTTGGCTAAATGGGTGCCAACCAGGTTGGTAACCTGGAAAATGGGCCGGCGCCGCCTGAGGTGATAGGCGAAAGGTGCCGGAACTTCGATGTCCGACCAGGAAATCCCAGCGCAGCAGCCCCGAGCCTCGTTCGGGCCGCTCGGCCGGCGCCTGGCCGCCGTGGGACGACCGCTGCCGCTCTTCGTGCTGCTCTGCTTCTGGGTGCACGACTACGACACGGCGCTCGTGTCGGCGCGTCGCGAGCCCGATCCCGCGCGCTCGATCGCGGTGGCTCTGCGCGGCCTCGGACTCGGTGCCGATCCGAGCCAGGTGCTCTTCCTTCCCGATCCGACGCCACGCGGAGCGGTGACGCGACACGAGCGCGCGATTGCGCTCGCTCGCCGGCCCGGTGAGCCCGCGGACATTTACCTGATCGACGCGCGGCGCTCGCCCGAGGGCAATCTGCTCGAGCTCTCGCACGCGTGGAACATCACCGACACGTCCGCCGCGGACGAGCAGACTCTGGTCGTCAACCACGAGCGTGCGGCGTGGACCGTCGCGCAGGGAGGCAAGGTCTTCGCCGTCCAGCTCGCGAACCTCGCCGGAGAGCCGCGTCCGACCGGCAAGGATTGGACGCTCCTGCGTCGCATCCAAAACGGCATCACGAACCTCCAAGAGACGGGACGCTACGAAGGCGTCGGGCGCCGATTTTTCAAGCTCGTTCCCCCCGCCGACCACGTCGCGCTCGGCTTCACCGATCACGCTCTCGTGATCGACGCCGACGCGCACCAAGTGAAGGTTTCGACGGATCATCCCGCGGACAATCACGACCCCTACGCGATCGAGACGACACCGCGCAAAGCACGCCCCGGAAACCTCGTCACGTGGGCCGTCGATCGGGTTCGCGCCATCCCCTGGTTCGGCGACCGCAACATGCAGCTCCTCAAGGCCGTCGCCTTCACGGCCACGGACGAGCTCGACGAGATCGTGAGCTCGGTGTCCGGCACCGACGCGAGCAAGGCCGTAGCGGAGGAGCTCGGCGACCTCTACGCCGCGCCGACGAGCGACGCGACCGATCCCGAGACGGGCTGGCCGCCCGCTCCGATGGAGCCGATGATCAGCCCAGCGCTCAAGGGCGAGGGCAAGTGGGTCAAGCTCGACAACGATCCCTTCGTCGGCAGGAACCCGGGCGCGCCGACGCCGTTCGTGTTCTCGTTCATCCGCACCGACCACAAGCACATCTACTCGCAGATCCTGGTGACCGTCTGGGACCCGCGGCAGGTCGAGCTCCACCCCGTGAGCGGGACCGTCGAACCGAAGAGCGCCACGGGCGAGACGGGCACGGGCGAGGTCCCGCGCCGGCCCGAAGTGATGGGGCGTCTGCTCGGCGCCGTGAACGGCGGCTTCCAGGCGATGCACGGCGAGTTCGGCATGATGGCCGAGCGGGTCGTGTACCTACCGCCCAAGCCGTACGCCGCGACGATCGCGCTCCTCGACGACGGCTCGACGGGCTTCGGGACCTGGCCCGAGAGCGCGCCGATCCCGAAGGACATGCGCTCGTTCCGCCAGAATCTCACGCCGCTCGTCGTCGACGAGAAAGCGAACCCGTATCACCGCTACTGGTGGGGCGGCGTTCCGCCCGGTTGGACGCAGGAGACGCGCACGGTGCGGAGCGGGCTCTGCATGACCAAAGAGGGCTTCGTTGGATATTTCTACGGCACGAGCATCGACCCCGACGTGCTCTCGTACGCCATGCAGCGCGCGCGCTGCGTGTACGGCGTGCACCTCGACATGAACGCGGGGCACACCGGCCTCGAGTTTTACCGCGCCGCTCCGACCGGAAAGATCCCGCCAATCAAGCATCGGCTCGACGACGTGTGGGAAGCGCGCGGCCCCGTGCCCGGCATGGACGGCTGGGAGTTCATCGGCCGGCGCATGTTTCGCTTGATGGCTCTCATGAACTTCCCTCGCTACATCGGCACGGAGCAAAGGGATTTCTTCTACCTCACGCTACGTCCGGTGCTTCCGGGCGACCCGGTGCCGAACGCCGTCGAACCGGCGCAGCCAGGGGAAGGCGCCTGGCGCATTCAGGGGCTCGAGCAGCACGGCTGGCCCCCGGCGATCGCGACGACGCGCGTTCGCCCCGATGCTGGGCGTCCCAACACGAGCGTGGGCCTGATCAAGCTGGATCCACGGCAGGTTCGCGCCCCCGAGCCGGGCGAAACCGAGCCCCGTCGCATCATCGAGTTTCGAACGCCCGCCGAGCAAAAGGAGATGTCTTTTGCGCTTTGGCACAGCGGGCGGGCGGGGTTTCAGATCGGGCGCGAGCCGCCCGACGCGGGCGCGACGCGGATTACGTACGGATTTGCCGCGAGCGAGAAGGCTTCGCTGGGGGCCGTTGCGGCCCTGGGCGTCGACGCCCAGGGCATGCTCATTTACGCGCGGGTGACCGAAGGCGAGAAGCCGGGCGCGGACGGCGCGCTGCTGCGAAGTCTGCTCACCTCGCTGGGTTGCGAGGCGCAGCTGTTCCTGCCGGCAGCGCTCGGCGCCGAGCTCGCGCCGCCCGGTGCGGAGGCTCCCGTACGCGCACCCGGCTCGGGTGTCGTGCTCGTTCGGGCCCAGGGCCCCAGTGCGCGCCGCATCTTCACGGACACGCCGATCGTCGGGCCCAAGCGCTGGGCACCGCTACAGACGCGCCGGTCGGCCGCAGTCGCAGAACCCTGAGCGGCCGACACGCCGCCTGGCAACTGAGTGCCAGTGACTCGCTCTGGCGCATTGCGGCGTGCGATTCATGCTTGATCCGCCGTGAAATTAGCGGGCATATCTTCTCGCCAAGGCACCCAACCCGGGGTATGAGAGTGGACACGAGTACTTTGATGAGCGACAAGGGTTCAGACCTCGATGTGTTCGACGGCCTAGCGGCGAAGAAGTCGTCCCGGGGCGCCTCGGCACCACCGCCACCGCCGCCCTCGAACGCTTCAGCCGTTCAGAAGAAGACGCTCCTTGGCTTGGCCGCACCGGGCATGCCGGGGCGCCCGTCGGCTGCACCGCCGCCTCCGCCCCCGACGAAGGGCTCGGGCGCGCCGCCGCCTCCCCCGCTCCCGCCGAGTCGTCTCTCCTCGGCTCCGCCGATCCCCGGCTCGGGTCCCCCGCCGCCTCCGCTCCCGCCGAGTCGCGCGCTGGGCGCACCGCCGCCTCCGCCACCACTGCCGAGCGCGTCGGGCGGCGTGCCTCCGCTTCCGCCGCCTCCTGGCGTGACGGAAAGCACGCCCCCGCCCCGTCTCGTCTCGAAGCCGCCGCCGCCGCCGCCGAGCCCCGAAAAAGCGAAGTCCGGCGCCGTCGACATCGATTGGGACGACGACGACGAAGCGACGACCGTCTTCGACAAGTCGCAGGACGATCCCGCTCACGCTCTCCTGCACAGCGCGCCGCCACCCGCCGCCGGCTCGCCGGCGCCGCGGCCCGCTGCCGGTGGCGCACCGATCGGCTCGCGTCTGCCACCGCCACCGCCCGTGCCGTCGAAGCCGCCGCCGCCGCCACCGGCACCCGCGCCGTCGCGCTCGCTCCCGCCGCCGCCGACGATGTCGCGCGGTCCGCTCCCCGCGCCTCCCATGACGCAGCCCGGGTTCCACACGAGCTCGATGCCGGCTCCGGCGCCGATGCCCGACACCTTCTCGTCGCTGCAGGCGCCCGGCGGCAGCCGCAACCTCATGATGGTGCTGCTGGTCGTCGTGATCGGCGGCGTCGGTCTCGGCGCGTATTTCCTGAGCAAGAGCAAGCCCGGCTCGCTCGTCGTCAGCGTCGCCGGTCCCGGCAACAAGCCCGTCGACGGCGTCGAGATCTTCGTCGACACGAAGAAGCAGGACCAATGCAGCGGCTCGACCTGCCGCGTCTCGGAGCTCAAGCCCGGTACCCACCTCCTCAAGGTGAGCGCCGCCGGCTACCCGCCCACGGCCGACATCGCGGTGCGCGTGCCCGCCGGTGAAGAAGCCGTGCAGAACGTCGAGCTCGCGCGCCAAGGCGCCGGCACGGGCCTCAAGGTCACGGCCGAGGGCCGCGGACTCAAGCTCTTCGTCGACGACAAGGAGATCGGCCCGCTCCCGCAAGAGATCCGGGACATGACCCCGGGCGATCACAAGGTCCGCATCGACGGCGGCGACCGTTACGAGCCGTTCGAGAGGACGATCATGGTCGAGCCCGATCGCCTGACCGAGCTCGAGCCGAAGCTCAAGGTGAAGAAGGGGCTCGCGACATTCAAGGCCGGCATGAACGCGGACGGCGCGAAGGTCATGCTCGTCACCGGTGACGAGCGGCGCCCGATCCCGCGCCTGCCCCTCGCCGTCGAGCTCGAGAGCAACAAGGCGTACTCGATCGTCGCGGAGAAGCGCGGCTACTCACGCTACGAGAAGCGCATCGACTTCGACGACGGCCAGGCCGAGAAGACGTTCGTCATCGACCTCATGGGCGGTGGCAGCTCCTCGGCGGTGGAGTCGCCCAGCCCCTCTCCCGTTTCGCGCGGTGGAGGCTCCCCGGCACCGGCTCCCGCACCTCCGAAGCCGGCACCCGCTGCCGCGGCGCCCGCAGGCGCCAATGCGTCGCTCACGTTCGCGTCGAACCCGCCCTCGAACGTGATCTTCGACGGACGCCCGCTCGGCAAGACGCCGAAGAGCGCGACGGTGCCGCCCGGCCAGCACACGGTGGTGTTCGTTCACCCCGAGATGGGTCGCAAGGCGAAGAGCATCAACGTGAGCCCCGGCCAGAAGGCGACCCTTCAGGTCAAGTTCCCGTAAGCGGCTACTCCCCGTTCGAGCGCTCGAGAGCACGCCAGCCTGCCCACGTCGTGGCGCAGGCGGCGCGGTCGCGCCCGAGCCCTGCGCACGCCGCGGGGTCCGCCGGCGGTCCCAGGACGAGCTCCGTCGTGAGCGATACGAAGGGTAGATCGGCCTTCCACGCCTCGCGCAAGCGATCGCCCCGCTTCTTGAGCTCCTCCTGCGTCCGCTCGCCCAGCGCGCGCTGAAGGTACGCGTACGCCTGCGCCCGGATCGCCTCGTCGTCCGACACGGCGAGCACGCGCTCGAGAAACTCGATGTTCGCCTCGCGCTCCCCGGCCTTGTTGAAGAGGCCCGCTGCGGCGATGCAGTTGTACGGAATGTTCTCGTTCGCGCCCACGAGCTCGCAGGCGCGCGCGAGAATGCGGGCACCGGCGAGCCGCCACTCCGCCTGCTCCTTGGGATCGTCGAGCCAGGGCGCGGCGACGTAGGCGATGAACTGCCCCGCGCTCAACCAGAGCTCGGTGTCGCCCGGTCGCTCGTGGAGGCCCTTCTCGAGCAGCCGCCGCGCCTTGACGTAATCCTCGTGCCGAGGCTTCACGGGCTGCACGGCGATCAGGGTGTCACCGAAGTAGTACGGCTCGCGAAAGCCCGGATCGAGCGCCGTGATCGTGTCGAGGTACTCGGCGGCGTACTCGAGCCGGCGTTTCTCCGAGAAATGGATGCCGTGCCACACGAGCACGTGGGCGAAGAGTAGATCGGCGAGCGCGGAGCGGTAGCCGAGGCTCGCGACGACGACCTGGTCGGGGCTCGGCAGCCCGTAAGTGTCCGTCTTGTCGCGCACGGAAGAGAAGCGCGGCAAGAGCTCGGCGCGGAGCTTGCCGATCCCAGCGACCGACAGAGCCAGCAGCCCGATACCGAGGGCGCGCGTGAGCGTGCGCCCTCCGCCGCTCACTCGACCTCGCGCTGCATGGCGATGGGGTCGGTACGCGGTGCGCCGCCGCGGGCGCACTCGCCCGTGACGACGAAGCTCGACAGGTTGCCGTCGCCGTCGAGATCACCCATCGCCGTGGCGCGGAAGGTCGACCGCTCGGGGCCGTTCTCGCTCTCGAACGTGTAGCTGTAGGCGTGGGGGTCCTCGAAGCGGAAGCCCAGCATGCGCCAGGTCGGGTGATCCCAGGTGCCGGGCGGATCGAGCAGGAGCTCGCCGCGCGGAACGGTGGACGGCGTGAGGGGCGCGGGACCCGGGTACGCTGATTCGACGGGTCGCCCTGCCGCGAGGGCCGTCGCGCGCGACGCGATGAAAGCCAGCCGATCCATCGGCTCCGTGAGGCGCGAGGCGCGCAAATTCTTCAAGAACGCGGGTGCCACGCTGAATACGACGCAGAGCAGCGCCGCGAGGACCGCGACGTACTCGACGATGGGGCGACCGCTGATGCGCACGGCGTGAGGATAGTGGAAGGCGAAGAGCGCGGCCAGCGCCGCTCCGTCACGGCGGCGCGACCCGGAGCACGCGCATCCCTCCGTGCGGCTGTAGCTCCGCTTCGAGCACTAGCCGGTCGCGGATCCGGGCGAGCGACGGGCAGCGGAGCGCCTGCACCGTCGCGACGACGCGCGTGACGTGGCGCTTCTCGACGAGGAGCGGCGCGACCTCGGGCGGTGACCAGCAGGCGAGCCAATCGAGCGGAGCGTCGGTGTAGGCCCCGATCGGCTGCGGCTCGATGCCGAGCGAGCGTTCGCGGAGGGCGACGCGCTCGAGGTATGCCCCAGCGACGCGCGCCCCGTCGACGCGCGCCTCCTGCAGCGGATCGTCGCCGAGGTGCAGGCTCGCACGTCCGAGCGTCACGAAGGCTTGAAGGAGCGCCACGAGCGCGAGCCCCGCGAGCGCGAGCGGAGCCCCGGTGGCCTTGGGCCGGGCGAGCACGGGCGCGGCGAGCAGCAGCACGAGCAGCGGTACGAGCGC
>DASUGE010000018.1:0-5523 GCA_036274215.1 Polyangiaceae bacterium
GACCAGCCGGAAGGACGCGCCATTGGACACCAGGTACCCCGAGGGGCCGGCCGCGGCTCGGCAGGCGGGCCGGTTCCGGACAGGCGGGCGGTTCGACGCGCTGCGCCGTCAGGCCCGCTCGGCCGTCGCGATCCGTAGGTGCGGCGCCACCTTGGCGGCTTCCGCGAGCGCCGGCGAGCGCTTGGCGCCGAGCTCCGGAATGTTGTCGTCGCCGAGCACTCGGAAGCCTTGCCGCGTGAGAAGTGCTGCCATTTCCTCGCGCGTGAACGCCGAGCGAAATGGCTCGCCGATGAGGCGGACCACGAGCCCAATCAGGCGGAGGATGCGCGCCGGCGCCGCGTACGTGATCGAGAGTCGGCTCCCGGGAGCGGAGCGGCGCGCGATCACTCGCAGCGTGGCTTCGACGTTCTCGGGCGTGAGGTACATGACGACGCCCTCCCACACCCACATCGTGCGCTCCGTCGCAACGTGGCCGGCCCGCTCCAGCGCGACATCGAGGGAGTCCCGCGCGAAATCGACGGCGAGGAAACGAACCTCGCGTGCCTTCGGTGCGAGGGTGCCGAGGCGCTCGCGCTTGTCCCGTTGCGAATCTGGATGGTCGACCTCGAACACGAGCGAGCTCGCGAGCTCCGGCATGCGCCAGGCACGGCCATCGAGCCCGGCGCCCAAGATCACGACCTGAGGCGCAGCGGCGTCGTGGATCGCGGCGTCGATCGCCGCGGTGCGGAGCGCCATCAGCAGCGACTGACGGCGGAGGTAGCCGCGGTCGACGTTGGCGCGGAGCCCCTTCGGCGGTGTCGGTGCGACGGCTCGCGCGACGCGGGCGCGACCGCTTTCCGGCAAGAGGACGGACGCCGTCGGCTCGGAAAAGCCCGGAAAAGGTGGGGCAAGGTGCGCTACGGCGCGCCCCATACAAACGAGCTCGGCCGTGCGACTCCCGCGTCCAGGCTTCATGGCTATGGCGTCCTAGGTCTCGGGGCGCGATCCGTCAACGCTCGCTGCCCGCGGGAGCGGCGTCCCACTTTGCGGACGATACGTCCGTGATCGAGGACGCAAATTTCGTTCAGTGGGCCGCTTTTGCGTCGGTTCAGAGGTGCAATGCAAGTGGCGCACGCTTTGCACAGGTGCAAGCGCCGTCCCGTACAACCTGCCCGCGGCGTGCACTTCCGAGAAAGCTCCCATGCTGAACTCCATCAAAGCCAAGCTCCTTCTTTCGTTCGGACTCGTCGCCGTCGCCGTCGGCATCGTGGGACTCATCGGCGCGCGCGCCCTCACCAGAACGAACGAGGAGTTTCAGTACTCCATGGACAACCTCGGCCCCTCGCTCGATTACGTCGGGGGACTGCGCGCGAGCGCGCTCCGAGCTCAGGCGGCGACGATCAGGGCGGCTGCGGCACTGCTCGCCGGCGACAATGCGCATTTCGACGAGGCACGCGCCGCCCGCAGCGCCGCGCTTGCCGATCTTGCGCAAGAGATCCAGCGCTACGAGGCGCTCGCGATGATGCCCGAAGAAAAGGCGCCGTGGCAGGAGTTCCGCGCCAAAGAGCGGGCGTTTCTGGCGCAGAGCGACGAGGTCTGGCGTGCCCTCGACAAGAAGGACACGAAGGTCGTCTGGTCCAGCGTCAACTCCGCGGAGAACGTGCGGGCGAGGGACGAGCTTACCCGTTCGCTCGACGCATTGATGGCGACCGAGCGCGGGATGCTGAAGCGGCTCGGTGACGAGGCGGACGCGCTCGAAGAGTCGGCCGACTCGCAGATGGCGTGGACGACCGCCCTCGCGATGCTCGGTGCCGTCGGCCTCGGCATGATGATCACGCTGTCGATCAGCCGGCCCGTCGAAAAGCTGAAGCAAGCGGCGCTGCGGATCGCGGTCGGCGATGTCGAGCAGCAGATCGACCACCACGGCAAGGACGAGATCGGTGCGCTGGCGGACGCGTTCCGCGGGCTCGTCGCCTACGTCAAGGAGGTGGCTCGCGCCGCGGTCGAGCTCGGCAACGGCAACGTCGAGCACGCCATCGCTCCGAAGTCGGACGCCGACGCGCTCTCGAAGAGCGTCGCGCGCACCACGCTCACCGTGAAGGCGCTGCTCGCCGACGCCAAGCTCCTGATCACGGCCGCTCAGAACGGTGAGCTCGACCGTCGCGCCGACGCCTCGCGCTACGAGGGGGGCTACGCCGAGCTCGTGGGCGGCATGAACCGCGTGCTCGAAGCCGTGGCAGCGCCGATCACCGAGGCCAACCGCGTCATCGGGCAGCTCGCGGCGCAGGATCTCACCGTGCGTCCGAAGGGCGGCTTCTCCGGCGAGTACGGCAAGCTCTTGGGCTCGCTCGGCACCGCCACCGAGAGCCTCGAGCGCGCGATGGTTCAGGTCTCGACGGCGGCCGAGCAGGTCGCGGCTGCGTCGACGCAGATCGCGGCGAGCAGCCAATCGGTCGCGCAGGGCGCGTCCGAGCAGGCGAGCGCCCTCGAGGAAACATCGAGCGCTCTCGTCGAGATGTCGGCGTCCACCAAGCAGACGGCTGAGAACGCCCGCGCGGCGAACGCGCTGGCCGAAGGCGCGCGCGGAGCGTCGGCCACGGGGAGCAGCGCCATGGGCGAGATGACGGACGCCATGAACCGCATCCGCGGCGCCGCCGAGGGCACCGCCGCCATCATCCGTGACATCAACGACATCGCCTTCCAGACGAACCTTTTGGCGCTCAACGCGGCCGTCGAAGCGGCGCGCGCGGGCGAGGCCGGCCGTGGTTTCGCGGTGGTCGCCGAAGAGGTGCGCAATCTGGCCCTCCGCAGCAAAGAAGCCGCCAAGAAGACCGAGACCCTGATCGGCGAATCGCTGCAGCTCACCCAGCAAGGCGAGGCCATCTCGAGCCGGGTAAACGGCACCCTCGGCGACATCGTGGGCGCCGTCGGTAAGGTGAGCGGCATCGTCGCGTCGATCGCGCACGCGAGCCAGGAGCAAGCCGAAGGCATCGAGCAATCCACGCGCGCGATGTCGCAGATGGATCAGGCGACGCAGCAAGCAGCCGCGAACTCCGAGGAAACGTCGAGCGCCGCCGAGGAGCTCTCCTCGCAAGCCGAGGAGCTCGCGAAGCTCGTGGGCCAGTTCCGCCTGACGGGCGTGAAGAAAGGCGCCCCGAAAGCCGAGAAGCCGCGCGTCGCCGTCCCGGTTGCCGCGGCTCGCATCGCGCGTCCGAAGCACGCACCGAACGGGAACGGCCACTCGCGCCCCGAGTCGTTGATCCCGTTCGGACCGGACCTCGAGCTCGCGCAGTTCTAACCCCGTCTGACCGGTGGCGCGTGGTGGCGCCGCCGGTCAGGCGCGGGCCCTAAAGTCGACGGAGATCTTCGCAAAGCCGAGGGAGCGAACCAAGCTCTCGACGGTGCGTTTGACCGACTCCTCCGCGCGCCGAACGATGCCCGCGTCCTCGGCGGCGCTTTGTAGGGTTCGCTCGGCGGCCTGTCGCGCGTCGGTCTCGAGGGATTCTTTGCGCTGGGCGAGCAGATCGGTCGCGCGGGTGTGGACGTAGGTGCGGTCGTTGTCGAGCTTGGCCGAGAACACCTCGCCGGGGGGCAGATGGATGCTCACCGACTGGCGATCGGGCGAGACGACCACGTCGCCGTCCTCGAGCTTTCCGAGATCGACGCCCGCCGTGACGTCTCCGCTCGCGACGAGGAGGATGGCGTCCTCCGCCTTGACGAGCCCGAACAGCTTCTGCTGCTTGTCCTTCAGGTCGACGACGCGCTCGACGTGGTAGCTCACGCCCTCGAGCCGCGAGAGCTCGCGCACCTGAGTGATCACGTCGGGGAGCGGCCTCGGCTCCTCGCGCCCGTGGAGCAGGCGAGGCCCGTAGACGCCGAGCAGCACTCCGACGGCGAGCGTCAAAATCACGAGAAGGAACGTACCGGCTCGCCGCGCCTCGGCCATGGACAGTGACGATAACTCGAGGCTGCTCGAGCGTTAAGCGAGTCTATATTTCTGCAGCGGTAGCGCCCAGCCGTGGCCCTTTGTCGCGCGCGGAGGGACAGCTTCGACGTCCTCGACCCCATGGGACGGCTTACTCGTGTCACCCGCCAGCATTAGCGTTCAGCAGTCTTCGTATCGGGGCGCATCTGATTCGCCCGGAGCGCTTCCATCGGTTCGCTGCTGACGGATCATTTCCGTCCGCGTATACGAGCTTGAACACGTCTTGCATCGTGCTTTGCTACGCACGACGGAATTACCTATGCGACCCACGCGAGCACAGTTTTTCGTTTCGATCACGCTGTCCTTCGGCACGCTTCACTGCAGCAATGCCGGCGACACGCTGCCGGTCGGCACGGGAAACGCGACGAACCACGAGAGCGCGGGACACGCGGGCATGACGGCGACGACGGCCGGCAGCGGCGGAACGCTGGCGAGCACGGCGGGCAGCGGCGGAAGCAACAGTGTCGGAAACGGCGGCACCGGTGGGAGCGGCGGCAGTGCGGGCAGCGCGGCGGGCGCGGGCGGAACCCTCGGCGGCGGCTCGGGCAGCAGCGGGTCGTCGGGGGCTTCGAGCTTAGGCTCGGGCACCGGCGGCGGCGGCCCGGCAGGAATGGGCGGTCGCGACGCCGGCGGCTCTGGTCGCGGTTTCGGTGGCATGGGCGTCGGCATGGGCGGCATGAACGGCGGCACCGGCCCCACTTCGGGCGGCTCCTCGAGCGGCGGCTCCGGCGGCGCCGGGGGCCTCTACCAGGCGGTGCTCGACGTCATCGGAGCGAACTGCGCGACCAAAGACTGCCACGTGAACATGAAGGGCCAGCACGTCAACCTGCACAACACGGACGGCAAGCTCTACGAGCGGCTCGTTTCGACGACCATGACGATCACCGGCGCCGCCGGAGCCTGCGCCAAGGACCCGGTGGTCATTCCAGGCGATCCGGACAACAGCCTCATCATCAAGATGATCATCGAGGACGATTCCGGTCGCAAGGACTGCGGGAAGCGCATGCCCGACGACTGCCCGGATCCCCAGAAGAAGATCGTCTGCCTCACGGACCCGCAGATCGACGTCATTCGCAGCTGGATCGCGGCGGGCGCTCCGCAGTAAGGAAGAAATAGGCGAGAACCGAGCGCGCCCGCCCTGCTGCGCGCGCTTCGGTGTAACGTGCTCGTGACGTGACGTCGGGCCCCGCGGCTCGCGTCACCGGAAAATCACGAGAGGAGCACGAGCGTGACGCGACTTCTTGTTCTTGGCTTTTGTCTGTCGACGCTGGGGCTCGTCGCCTGCGGAACCGACGAAGAGAAGCCCCCCGCGGGCGCCGGGCACGAGGGAGGCGGGGGCGAAACCGCGAGCGGCGACTGCGCGAGCACCGGCACCGGCACGGTCATCGTCGAAATCACGGGTCTGCCGGCCGACGTCGACGCCTCGGTCGAGGTCACGAGCGGCGGTGCGTCGCAGGCGCTCACGGAGACCTCGACGCTCGACGACGAAAAGGCGGGCACCGTGGTCGTGACGGCGAAGCGCGTGACCGACGCCGATCCCATCGTGCGCACCGTGTTCG
>DASUGE010000019.1:0-8476 GCA_036274215.1 Polyangiaceae bacterium
ACGCGCGCGCCGACGCCTTCGCGGGCTTCCTGCGCACGCCGGCCAACGCCGACGCCAAGTCCACGCTCGCCGTGGCGGGCCTCGGCCTCGATCTGCCGAACGCGGGCGAGTGCCGCAAGGGGGCCCGAGGCGAGACCCCGACCGCGGCCCCTGCCCTCACCCGACTCGAGCTGCTCGACGCGGGAGAGGTGACGCTCGCAGCCGGCGGCAGCGTGACGACGCTCGCCCCGCGGGCCTTCCCGACCATCACGGACTCGATCGCGGGCGTCGTCTACACGACCCGCGATCGCGCCGCCGCTCCCCTGCCCGCAGCCAGCACCTACACGGTGGCCACGACGGGCGGCAGCTCGCTCGCCGCGCTCTCGGGCGAGGTCCAGGCGCCCGCGCTGCTCGGGAGCGTCGATCTCGGGGGTGAGCCGCTCGCGACGGCGGAGGCTTTGGCGGCGCACAAGGATCTCGACGTGACCTGGGCGGCCGGCAGCGCCGGCGATCACGTTTACGTCGAGCTCGAGGCCGGCGGTGAGAGCCACCTCTGCACGTTCTTGGACGAGGCCGGCCACGGCGTGATTCCGGCCGCGCTCGTGCCCGCCCCCGGCAGCGCCGCCGTCACGGTGCACCGCGTGCGCGAGGCGTTGTTCTCCGATCAGGCCGTCACGCGCGGCTCGGTTCGCTTCGATTTCGAGCTCTCGGCATCCGTCACGTTCGAGTGACGCCAACTCACCGCATCTACTTCGTCCCGGGCCTCTTCGGCTTCGCGAAGCTCGCGGGCTACGACTATTTCAACCACCTGCGCCGCGGGATCGAGGCGCGCTACGCCGCCGCCGGAGTCCCGGTCGTGTGCGAGGACGTGCCGGCCCCGCCCACCTCCTCGCTTCGGTATCGCTCGCGCATTCTCGCCGGGACGGTAGCGCGCACGGCGGGAGACGCGGGGCCGATCCACATCGTCGGGCATTCGACGGGCGGGCTCGACGCGCGGCTCGCGCTGTCGCCGTCGGCCAATCTCGGCATCGAGGAGCCGCTCTTTCGCTGGCGGTCGCGCGTCGTCACGGCCATCAGCATGAACACGCCGCACTACGGCACGCCCGTCGCCGGCTACTTCGCGACGGTTTCAGGAACGCGCGTGCTGTACGCGCTGAGCCTCTTCACGGTGCTGTCGCTCACGCTCGGCGAGCCGTCGCTCGCGATCTTCTCGCGCCTGCTCGGCGGCATCGGCGGCATCGACACCATCTTCGGCGGCGATCTCAAGCTCTTCAGCCGGCTCACCGACGGTGTCCTGCGCTTCGTGGACAAGGACGGCCGGGAAGAGATCTCCGATTTCTTGGGCAAGGTGCGGATCGATCAGGGCGCGATCGTCCAGATCATGCCGGAGGCGATGGACCTCTTCAACGCGGCCACCGAGAACCGTCCCGGCGTGCGTTACGGCTCGATCGCGAGCGCGGCGCCGCCACCCGGCTCCCTGCGGATCGCCCGGCGCATCCGCTCGCCGTACACCGGGCTCACCGCGGCCATGTTCTCGACGCTGTACCAGCTCGCGGGGCGGCGCCCGCGCATCTATCCGTACGCGAAGCCGACGGCGCGCCAGGTCGAGCTGCTGCGCACCGGGATCGACCACGAGCTCGGCGACGGCACGAGCGACGGCATCGTCCCGACGCTCAGCATGATTTGGGGCGAGCTCTTGTGGGCGGGCGAAGCCGATCACCTCGATGTCATCGGGCACTTCCACGACGACGCCGACAAGAGCGAGCACACCGATTGGATCACGAGCGGCTCACGCTTCACGACGCAGCGCTTCGGCGCGCTGCTCGACGCGATCGTGAGCTTTCAGCTCGGCAAATGACGATTTTTGGCCGAAATGGCGCCACGTGGACCAGACCACGGGAGCGGCGCTAACGTATTCACTCATGCTCAAGAACTTGGTTTGGGGTTTGGTGGTTGGGAGTGCTCTCGTCGCGGGCGTGGGCTGCGGCGGCAGCAGCGGTGACGACGACGACGCCAGCGGCGGAAGCAGCAACGGCAATCCCGAAGCGGTTGCGCAATGCAACGACTTCAAGCAAGTCTACTGCACGGCAATCGTGGACTGCCTGGTCGAGTCGCAGAGGATCGACACGAGCGCGCGCGACGCAAACGTCGACGCCTGCGTGGGCGCCGCCAAGGATCTCGACTGCGCGCGCGCGGCCGCCGTCTCGTCCAACTACGACGCGTGCATCACGGCGATCGCGACCCCCGACTGCACCGTCGTCAACGCCGCCTTCGACGCCAAAGACGCCTCGGGCCTCGTGCCCGAGGTGTGCTACGGCGTGATCCTCCTCTACCCCTGAACCTGTGACCAGCGGTCGCTAGTCGACGATGCGATAAGCGAGCTTCCGTTCGGCGCCCGCGCGGTAGTAGGAGACGTCGATCTCGCGCGCCGTCTTGAGCGACTGGAATGCGGCCCACGCGTCCATCTCGCGCTCGATGGGCATGCCGTTCACGCTCGTGACGATGTCGCCGGGCTTCAAGTCCACGGCCTCCCAGAAGCCGGGCGGCGTGAGCTCCACGATCGTCCAGCCGCGAAAGCGACCGGCGTCGAGGCTCGGCTCGACCTGAACCCGCTCGAGAAAGGTACCAAAGCCGGCGTCGACGACGGTCACGACGTCGCCGCGGCGCAGCGTGGTCGAGGCAACGGCGGCGGGCTTCGCGACGGGCTGCACGGCGCTCGCCGCACGAGCGGGAGGAGCGGCGGGCGGAGGCGCAGAAGCCCCACAAGCGGTGGCTCCGAGGCCAAGAGCGAGGAGTGAGGCGCGCACGCCCGGACTATGGGCCGCCCAGGAGGCGTGAGGCAAATTTCGGGGTCCAGGAGACCGGACGACCGCGCTCGGGAGTCAGTCCGGTGCCCGCCAGCCGTCGCGGTGGCGACCGCCCCGAAAGGCGCGGGCTCCGCGAGCACCGCCGCTCAGAAGCCCGAGGTCTCCCGCGAGGGCGATCAGGACGAGCAGCCAGCCGAACGGCTCCATCTCGCCGGGCTCGCCGAGCGTGTTCATGCCGAAGGCGAACGCGAGCGTCGTGAGAGGCAAGAACAAGAAGCCGAGCAGCGGAACGAGCCACGACCCGAACGCGCGCGAGAAGTAGCTGCCCCCGAAGAACCAAACCAGGAAGCAGGCGAGCCGCGGAAACGCGATGGCGATGCAACCCACGAAGCACGGCATGCGGCGTACCTAGCGCGGGCGGCGCCTGGGCGCACCCGTGCGCGGCGCGACGCTCCTTCCTGCGCGGAATTGGGCGTGCGCGTACGGTTCCATGTACGGCTCGATGTGCGGCTCCGTGTACGACGCGCCCGTGCTTGCGACGCATTGACCGTGAGTCGAGCCGGCGCGCATCGCGCCCCATCTCGCAGTGCGAGAGCACCGGACCCCGGGCCCCCACCCGGCCCCCCAAACACGCCTTAGGACTTTGCCGGTGGCGGCGCCGCGACACACACGCCTTTCACCGCTCCGACGTTCTTCCCCAAGAGGAACGCCGACGGGCGGTAGTCCTCGCCGATCTTCACGAAGAGGTAGCCGGTGCCTCGGTAGAGGCAGCCTTCGATCACGTTTTGGTTCCATGTGTCGCCGCCGAAGCGATCGTCGATCGCGAAGGGGACGAACTCCTTGCCGCTCTTGTCCGTGAGCGCGGTCGTCGCGAGGACGCGCACGCGGCGCTCGCGGGGGGGCGGGCGCTCGCGCGAGAAGCTGCGGCTTTCGCGCTGGGCGAGCGGTTTGATGAGGGCGTCGCGCACCGTTTTTTGGGTCCATGCCGCGAGGGATGCCTCGTCAGCCTGGGCGAGCGAGGGAACGAGACAGAGCACCACGACGAACCAGGCTGGCTTAGGGAAAAACTTCACGACGACTCCTTGGTGCGCGCACGGATCGATCGACAACCAACGACCGAGCGCGGTTCCAAATGAAACGGGACGAGACGAGCTCGGCGACGAGGGCGCTGCCGAGGACCGGGACCCAAAGTGCGACAACGTAGGCGACGGCGGGATCGACCCCGCGCGAATCGAGCACGAACATCAGCGTGCGCGAGGTGACGGCGACGCTCATCTGCGCGACGACGTGGCGCATGGCGCGCTGGTGCGAGACGAGGTCGCGACGCCGCGCGGTGATGACGCCGTGGACGATGCCCCAGCCGACGATGAGCGCGGAGAGGAGGAAACCGGCCGAAACGGCGCGGCCGCCCTTCGCCTCGAACGCGAGCACGACGCCCGACGGCACGAGGGCGAACAGCACGAGCGTGCCCGTGAGCCTACCGATCCAGCGGTGCCACACCGGGCGGCGCTGCAGCGGTCGCGTCATCAAGAGCAGGCACACCGGAAAGGTGACGACGGCGGCGGCGACGTGGACCCGAAGCGCCGCCATCCACAGCGCCTCGAACCGCAACGATTGCTGCAGCTTCTCGATCACGAAGGGCGGCAGCTCCTCCGAATCGAAGTAGCCGAGGCTCGTCCACGTGATGAGGGCCGAGCCGGCGAGCATGAGGGCCAAGAACAGCCAGCGCGGAAGCGGAGCGACGGAGCGAATCACTCCCCATCAGACGAGCACCCCAGCCAAAAGATTTGGTTCGTCACGAAGCTCGGAAAAGCTGGAATGGGGCTCCGTTCGGCGGCGTTTCGCCGGGGAGATCGCGGGCTCGCCGCCCGTAGTACCGGGTGGGCCCGTCGCCCTTGGCCCTCAGCGCAGCGCGGGGACGGCTTCGCGCACGGCTTCGAGCAGCCGCGCGCTCACGACCTCTTGCTCGCCGACGCCGGAGACGTGAACGATGCGATCGCCCGGAACGAGCGTTTCGGCCTTGGCGTAGATCGAGACGAGACGCTCTTGGAGCGCGCGGTGCTCGAACATCTCTTCCACGCCGCCCCGCCCCCGGCGGCGCGCTTCGGCCACTTCGGCGGGAACGTCGATGACGACGGTCACGTCGGGACGCACGGCGCGCGAGTTGAGGTCGCGAATCCAGGGGATGGCCGCGGGCGCGTCGGAGGAGGTCGCGGATTGGTACGCGAGGCTCGAGAGATCGTAGCGATCGCTCACGACGACGGAGCCGTCCTGGAGCGCGGGGATCACGAGCGAATCGAGGTGGTCGAGACGATCGGCCGCGAACAGGAGCGCCATCGTGGTCCAGGCGAAGCCGCGGGGCCCCGTTGCGTCGGCGACGAACAGTCGGCGTTGCAGGATTTGGCGGATCAGGCCGCCGACGGGACCGTTCGAGGGCTCGCAGGTGAGCACCGTTTCGCGCCCGGCCGACTTCAGCGCCTTCGCGAGCAGGCGCGAGTGCGTGGTGCTGCCGCAGCCGTCGACACCTTCGACGACGACGAACACGCCGGGGTACTTGCGGGGGGCGGGCTGACTCATCGAGGACCCAAGAGGATATTGTCCTCGCCGAAGACCGCGTTGTCGATGAGGCGCGTTCCGCCCACGAAAGCCGCGACGGCGACGACCGCTCGCTCGCCGACCGCCTCGGCGTCGGCGAAGGGACGAAGCTCGTCGGCCTCCGCGACGGAAACGTAGTCGATCCGCGTCGCCGCGGCGGCGATGGGCTCTTCGGCGGCGCGGCGGAGCTTGCCCGCATTGCGCTCGCCCGCGGCGTGGAGGGCGAGCGCGGCCGCGATGCCGCGGGGGATCGCGAGGGCCCGCTCGCGCTCGGCCGGGGCAAGGTAGGCGTTGCGCGACGAGAGCGCGAGGCCGTCCGGATCGCGCACGGTGGCGAGACCGACGACCTCGATCGGCAGCAAGAGATCGCGCGCGAGGCGCTTCACCACCTGGAGCTGCTGGTAGTCCTTGCGTCCGAAGACGGCGACGGCGGGACCCGTGGCGGCGAAGAGCTTGGTGACGATCGTGGCGACGCCGTCGAAGTGGCCGGGACGGAACGGACCGCACAGGGCGTCGGTCAGGCCGCTCACGTGGACGCGCGTTTGCTCGCCCGCCGGGTACATCTCGGCCGCTTCCGGCGCGAGCACGAGCGCGACGCCGGCCTCGCGGCAGAGCTCGAGGTCCTGCTCGAGCGGGCGCGGGTACCTCTGGAAATCCTCGTTGGGGCCGAATTGCGTCGGATTGACGAAGATCGAGAGCGCCACGTGGCGCGTGCGGCGGCGTGCTTCTGCGACGAGCGCGAGATGGCCGCGATGGAGCGCGCCCATCGTGGGCACGAGGCCGAGACCGCCCCCTTCGCCGCGCAGCGCGTCGGCGAGCGCGCGGTACTCGGCGATCGTGGTCGCTACCTTCATGGTGATGCGGGGCAAGCGACGCGGGTCACGAATCGTCGCTGGCGGGGCCGTAGCTCGGCGGCGTTCCCGGAACGATCGGCTTGGCGCCGGTGTGCTCGGCGGGCGCAGCGAGCTCGCGCGGGGCGCCGAAGGTGTGGGCGGCCGTCGGGAACTCCCCGCTCTGTACCTCGGCCACGTAGGAGCGTGCGGCGTCCACGACGACCTTGCCCGCTTCCGCGAAGCGCTTCACGAATTTCGGCTTGAGCTCGGAGTACATCCCGAGAAGATCGTAGCCGACGAGGACCTGCCCGTCGCAGTGCGGGCCGGCGCCGATGCCGATGGTGGGGATCGACACGGACTCGGTGATGCGCTGCCCGAGCTCGGCCGGAACCGCTTCGACGACGATCGCGTAGGCACCCGCCTGCTCGAGCGCGCGTGCGTCGGCGACGATGCGATCGGCGGCCTCGGCGTCGCGTCCCTGCACCTTGAAGCCGCCCATGGCGTGGATCGATTGCGGCAGAAGGCCCACGTGTCCCATGACCGGAATCCCCGCTTCGACGATGCGCCGCACGTGCTCGGCGTAGAGCACGCCGCCCTCGAGCTTGACCGCTTCGTAGCCGGCTTCTTTGACCATGCGGCCCGCCGCCTCGAGCGCCGGCACGACGCCGGTCTGGTAGCTCATGAACGGCATGTCGCCGACGAGGTGCGCCCGCTCCGTACCGCGAGCGACGGCGCGACCGTGATAGATGATGTCGTCGAGCGTGACGCCGAGCGTCGTCGGCTGACCCTGCACGACCATGCCGAGCGAGTCGCCCACGAGCAGCACGTCGACGCCCGCCTGATCGAACAGGCGCGCGAAGGTGGCGTCGTACGCCGTCACGACGGCGAGCTTCGGCCCCGTGCGCTTGCGCGCCTTGAGCACCGGCACGGTGAGCTTCTTCGACGGAGCCACGAGGAAAAACGAGCCTAGCACTGCGTGCAGACCGTGCTGATTGATCGTGAATTTTTCGGGCCCGCCTCGCTCGAGACCCAAAAAATTCACTCGCCTATGCCCAGATCGGTCTGGCGGTTGTTCTCTTGCGCGGCGGCGCTAGGATTTGGCTCGTGTCCGCGGAAGAACCGCTTTCGGGTGCCGGCTTCGAGCACGACTTTTCGCGACGCGCCGGGCGGGTGCGGCGGGCGCTCTGGCTGCGGCAAGCGGCACTCGGTGCTGCGCTCGGCGCAACGGCGGGCGTCGCGCTCGCGGCGCTCTGCTATTGGCAGCGGCTCGGGCCCGAGCGGGCGATCGTTTTCGGCGCCGCCGTCGCGGTCGGTGTCACGACGGGCGCCATCGCCGCGCGACGCCGGCGCTGGTCGAACGCGGACGTTGCACTCTATCTCGACGCGAAGCTCGGGACGGGCGAAGCGATCGCGACCGCCGTCGAGGGCGGCGCTTCGCCGCTGCTCGGCCGCGTGCGGGATCAAGCGCAGAAGGCGCTCGACGCAGCGCCCGCACGCGGGCTCGCTCCGCGCGTGCTCTCGCGTTGGCACGGCCTCTTGCCGCTCGGTGGCGCGGCGGCGGTGTGGCTCTCCGTCATTCCGTTGCCGCCGCCGCCCGCAGCGCCGCCCGCGCCGCCCGGCGCCGAGCGGGTGAAGCTCCACGAGCTCAAAGGGCTCGAGCGCATCCAGGCGCTCGCCGAGCTTGGCGGCGCTAACCCTGCCCAGGACGAGCGGCTCAAGCGCCTGGCCGCCGAAGCCAAGAAGCTGCGCGAGGATCTCGCGCTCGGCCTCGAGAAGCGCGAGGCGCTCGCCCGCATCGCGAAGCTGCGCGACGACATCGCGGCCGAGAAGCTCCGCTTCGGCGACGCAGACAACCGCGCCGGCCTCGACGCGGCCGTGAACGAGCTACAGAAGAACGAGCTCACCTCGAAGGCGGCGCGCGCGTTGAGCGAAGGCGATCTCACGGCCTTCGATCAGGAGATGCAGCGGCTCGCGGCGCTCGCCGAGAAGCAGGATCGCGAAACCGCCAAGCGCGCGCTGGGCGAGGCGGCGAAGGCGGCGCGCGAAAAGGGGTCGAAAGCGCTCGCCGAAGCCCTCGAGCGGCAGCAGAAGGCGCTCGAGCGTGCAGAATCGAAGCTCGAGGCGCTGAAGGAGCTCGCGCGCGGTCTCGGCAACAACCTCGACGACGACGGCAAGCGAGCCCTCGGCGACGCACAGCGCTCGCCCAATCCGGAAGCCCAACGAAAGCTCGCCGAAGCGCTCGACCGCGCCCTGAAGAAGCTC
>DASUGE010000020.1:0-5948 GCA_036274215.1 Polyangiaceae bacterium
CGCGCTCGGCCCCGCCGGCCCCACGCTGCCGGCGTCGCCCGCGCCGTTCCTGCCGCAAGCCGCGCTGGACGCGCCGCCGCGCGTGCAGGAGCTGTTCGGCGAGCACCTTCCCCGCGTCGAGCTGCTCGCCAAGCGTACGGCGGAGCTCCACCGTGCCCTCGCGCACGACCGGGTGAACCCGTCCTTTCGACCGCAAGCGCCCGACGACGCCTTCCGGCGCTCGCTCGACATTTCGCTGCGCATCCTGTTCGAGCGCTCCTGCGAGAAGCTCGAGAGAGCGAATCTGCCTCCGCTCGAGGCCGAGCTTCGCGCGCGTCTCCTGCCGCGGCGCCACGATCTGCTGCGGCACGTCGAGCGCGCGCTCGCGGCGCGCTCGGACGCGCCGCTCATGCGCGTGCACGGCGACTATCACCTGGGCCAAGTGCTCGACACCGGCACGGACTTCGTGATCGTGGATTTCGAGGGCGAGCCGGCGCGCCCGCGCGAGGAGCGCGCGCGACGGCGCTCCCCGCTCTGCGACGTGGCCGGGATGATGCGCTCCTTCCACTACGCAGCGTTCGGCGTGCTCACGGGCCAGATCGGCCCGTACTCCACCGACGGGCTGCCCGCCCCGGTGCTCGTCCCGTGGGCCACGCTCCACGCGCGCTGGTCGGGCGCGGTCTTCCTTTCGGCGTACCTGGACGCGATGTCGAACAGCGGGCTCTTGCCGACGGAGTCGCTTGCTCTCGAGCTCGAGCTGCACCTGGTCGAGAAGGCACTCTACGAGCTCGGCTACGAGCTCGATTTCCGGCCCGGCTGGGTGAGCGTGCCGCTGCGGGGACTGCTCGAGCTGCTCGGCGATTAGCGGTCCCGTCCGCAGGCCGCGTGATGCGAGGCCCGCGCCGGCGTTCACTCGCACAGCATTGCGCTCAGAACCCCATGCCCACGCTGAACGTGAGCTCGGTCGGGTAGAGCTTCGTGACCCCCGTCGAATAGTAGGAGCCGGTCCCGGGGTTGTAGATCTCCGAGCCGCCGAAGGCGACGGGCAGCACGTTCTGGGCAACGCGGAAGTCGGTGTAGAAGCGGGTCTTGGATTCACGGAAAAACATCACGCCGCCCTGCAGGTAGGGCGCGAAGTTCGCGATCGAATCGCCCTCGTCCCACATGAGGCGGGGCATCAGGCCGAAGCCGACGTACGGCGCCGTGTTCCCTTCCGTCAGGTAGAAGTCGCCGCCGATATCGAGCCAAATCCCGCCGTAGGAGTACCTCTGGGCGGGCGCCGCGAAGGTGAGGCCGATGCCGAGCTCGATGAAGTGCATGCCGTTCTCGAGCCGGAGATCGAAAGCACCCGCCATCTGCGGAGAGACCTTGTGCTCCCAACCCACGGGGTAGATGAAGCTCGCCTTCAGACCGGCGACCTTGTCGGCCGAAGAGCGGACTGGCTGCTGCGCTTCGGAGCGCAGCACGTTGTCCTGCGAGCGCACCTCGTTCGTCGACTGCTGCTGGAGGAGCGCTTTCGCCAGACGCTCGGCCGCGGGCTCGATGTCGTCGAGGCTCGCCGCCGACATCTTCGCGGAGAAGATGTAATGACCGTCGGCCGAGTAGCGCGTGGCGTTGAGCACGATGCGTGAGTCGAGGCGGACCGCCGTCACGTAAATGTATTCTTTCGCGCCGAGCTTCTGCGCCGCCTGCGGGTAGCCCCCGGCTTCGTCCACCGCCTTCTGCGCGTCCGCGGGCGGGATGGTCGTGTCCTTCGCCTCCACCTGGTAGGAGGTCATGATCATCTGACCAATCGCGTCGACCTCCCCCTGCTCGAGGTTCGTGCCGTGAACGGGCAGCATCATCACGCTCGCGAAGGCGGGCGCCGCGAGAGCGAGCAGCGCAGGGACGAGTAAGAAGGCTTTCTTTCGCATGGGCATCCCCTCAGCAAGGAGCGGGCCAGCCCGTCTCAGTCCGAGCCAAGACCCTGATTTTCACCGATTTTCCGGCGTTTTTCAAGGCCCGCGCCGCGAGCTCGTCGCGAGCAGACCCCGGGGGGTGTGATCATTTCGGCACAGTGCCCGGCGTTCCTTACGGGCCGAGGGCGGCTCCGAGCAGCGCGGCTCCGAGGTAGCGAAAGGTCGCACCCCGCGCCCGCGGAGCTTCCCGGCACGCGCTCCCGCGCCCCTCCGCCGGCACAGTGTCGCAAACGCGACCTCACGGGCCTGTGCCGTGGAGCCACGTAGCGCGTGCATCGTCACACTCGGCACCTCGCCCTTCCGCGTTGCGCGCGCAGCGCGAATCGTACGAACGGTGGGGATGCGTGCTTTTTCGCGCGCGCGCGGCGCATGAGCAATCCCTTCGCGCGACGTTGGCACATCGGTTGCTCTCTCGCGTTGCGGGTGGCGCTTCGGCGTCGTTATTCAGAATCCGAACGGGAGAGGTTACCATGCTTCGAAACCAAAGAGTCAGGGCGATCGTGTTGGTGCTGGCGTCCGCCGCGACATTCGCGTGCGCGAGCGACCGTGACGTGGAGGTGACCGGCAGCGTCGCCGCGCCCGTCGGGCAAACGGTGTCGGGCCCGATCACGTTGAGCTTCTTGGACGTGATCTCGACCGACGAGACGCCGAAGAGCGTCGCCGAAGCGAAGCTCGATGCGGTCGGTGAGTTCAAGCAGACGGTCACGGTCGAGGGCGATACCGTGCGCGTGCGCGCGGTGGTCGATACCGACGGCAACGGCGCCTGCTCGGCGGGCGAGCTCTGGGCCGAAAGCGACGCCGCGATCCAAGACGACGACAGCGTGGCGCCCGTCACGCTGACGCTCGGTACGGCGCCCTGCCCGGCGGCCATGTAGCGACGGGGAGCGGGGTGAGACGGGGGCAGGCCAGGCGGGGGTCAGGGGGACGTCTGGCCTGCCCCGGGGGCCTTTGCTCACCGGGGTTCAGTGCTCGAACGCGTACTCGAGTCCCACGAACACCTGCGCGCGGCGCGTCGGTGCGAGCTCGGCGCGCGAGGTTTCGTCGACCGGATACAAGAGCGCGCCGATGACGTACGGCTGGGTCCTCGAGAAGGAGTACTCGCCGCCCACGCGGTACGAGAGACCGGGGACGGGCGCGAACGGTCCCGTGAGCACGAGCCGCGTCGCGACCGTGGCCGGCGAAACCGGCGACGTCGTGAAGCCGCCGTCGTAGTAGCGATCGGCGAGCCGCCGCCCCTGGAAGCGCGCGGCGAGCGCGATCGTCGGCAGCGAGCCGCCGAGATCGTACGCGGCGCGCGCGTTGCCGAAGACCTGCGCCGCGACCGGCATCTCGAGCTCGCCCCCGCCGTCGCCCTCGTTGACGTGGGTGCGCGCGATGGTGACGTTCGTGCCGAAACGCAGGCGCCCGTTCACCGCGGCGCCGTCGTAGCCTGCGTTCATGCCCACGTTGTCGACGCGGGCGAGGTTCTGATTTTGGTACGCGTCCTCGAGGCCGGGGGTGAGCTTGCCCTCGGCAATGCCGGCGTCGATGCCGGCGCTCGAGAGCGGCGCCGCGTCGACGAGATCGGTCCACCACGAGCGGAATACGCCGAACATGATCCGGTGCTTGCCGAAGCGCTGCTCGAAGCTTCCCTCGAGGGAGCGCACCGTTTCGGGCCCCAGATTGGGCGAGGCGAGCTGCGAGTTCGGATCCGCGTAGGTGAGCTCGTAGGCGGCCGGCGCGCGGAATGCCTCGGCGTAGATGAGCTTCACGCGCCCGCCGTCCCACGGCGTGACGCCGAGCGCGGTGCGCGGCGAGAGCTTGTCGCCGAAGCGCGTATCGTGGTCGAGCCGCAACCCGAGGTTGATGTCGAGGAAGTTCGTGGGGCTCAGCGTCTGCGCCACGTACGGACCGACGAGGCCGTCCGTGCGGTGTCCGCCGCTCGGCGGGACGCTGGCCGTCCCCGCGGCGTTCTGGATGATCAGGCTGTCCTCGACGTCGCGCACCTTCGCGTCGACGCCGAACAGCGTGGCAGCCCGCAGGATCGGCCATTGCAGGGTCGCGCGGACTTCTCCGCCGAGCGTCCGTCCGACGCCCTTCAGATAGCGATGGCATCCCTCGATGAAATCAGCGGGGCAATCCTCGGCCGAGCTCGTCCGGTTGTACCACTGGTAGTCGTAGAGATCGCCGTAGCCACGGACGAGCACGTCGAGGCGCGAGGACAACGCCAGGCGTTGGCTCAGATCGATGTTCAGGAACCGATCGACCTCGCGGTTGACGGGGTCATCGAAGTCGGCGGCGTACGCGGCGAGCGAGTCCGGAAAAGCCGTGCTGCGGTGGTAGGTCGAAGCGTGCACGGCCGCCTTGAAGTCTCCCGTCGCAAAACGCAGGTAGGCGGAGGGGACCTGCATGGAGTCGGCGTCGCGAATCAAGCCGCCCCAGGTGCCGGGCGGCGTCTTCGGCCCGAAGTTCTTGGGCATGTACGTGATGTAGTCGTCGCCGTACTGCTGCGGGCCGACCTGCCACGTGGGCCCACGGTTCGCGTAGTAGTCGAGCCCGAGCGTCAGCTCCGACGGCGACTTTCCGATGCTGAACTCGCGCCCGTAGCCGGCAGCGAAGCGGTACCCGCCGCCGAGGCTCTGCGTGAAGCCCGGACTCTTCGGTCCGTCGGCTTTCTGGGGCGGAAGGGACGCGTCGCCTTCGGCGATCACGCGCAGACCGGAGAAATCCTTGGCGCGCTTGGTGACGATATTGATGACGCCGAGCATCGCCTGCGAGCCGTAGAGCACCGAGCCCGGCCCGAGGATCACCTCGATGTGATCGATCATCTCGAACGGCACGCCCGCGCCGCGCTCGAAGTACGCCGTGCCGTTCCAGGGCTCGTTCATCGTGTGCCCGTCGACGAGCAAGAGCACGTGGTTGCCGTAGTCGCCGTTCAAGAGCACGCCACGCGCGCCGACCTCCGCCGTGTGATTCGGCGTGGAAGTAACCATACCGAGCGAGAGATAATCGATGGCTTCGTCGAGCGACCGAATGCCGTAGCGCCGGAGCTGTTCCGCCGTGATCACGGTCGAGGTCGCAGGAGCAGTCGTGTCGGTCTCCGCTCCTTTCGAGGGCGTGGACACGATCGACTGCCCGAGGAGCTCGTCGAGCTCGGACGGCGACTCGGCACGAGCCTCGGACCCGACGAACAACGTCAGCACGAAGGCGGCGAAGGGGAGACGGTAGCTCACGGGATCACCCTCGCGAGCTTCAGCAGCTCGGGCTTGAAGGCCACCTTTTGCAGGCGCGCCTGTGTGAGGTTCACGACGAGCTTCGGGCGACCGGACTCGGCGTCGAAGCCGAGCACGCTGCCCTTCGGCACGTAAGAGGCCGTCGCTGCAACGCTGAGGACCGACTGATCGACGAGCGACGCCGCAATGGCCGGCATCTCCTCGGCGAGCCCGACGCTCAGGTAGAGCACCGCGGCGCCGGAGCTCTTGCAGAGCGCAGCGAGGCTGCGACGCGCCGAATACTGGACCATCTCCTCGCGGTGCGGCAGGCCACCGACTTCATTCAGCACGGAGAGCTCGTCGTGAATCTGCTCGCCGACACGCTCGGAAGCGGCGTCGCCGGGCTTCACCACGATGAGCACGACGGCGCTACCGTGGGCCCGCTCGGAGAAGTTGCGGTCGTACGCAGCGACCTTGGCGAGCAGCTCCACCTGGAGACGCACGGGCACTTCCACCGACTGCGCCGCACCTTTACCTACCCAGAGCGCGGTGCCGCACGCGCCACCAGCGCGGAGCAACGCTCGTCGAGTGATCGTGTCTCGATGGATCACGCCGAAAACCCTGCTCCCGTAACGGCCACGACCGTCTGCCCTTAATCCTCTCCGGCTCGAAACCGTCTAAACTGTCTCAGAGTGGGCCAGTCGACCGATCCCGTCAAGCGATCTCCTGTGCGCGCGGCGAAGGGGTTCGTATCGGTCGCGAGCCGGATGGCAGTAGTCATTTTCGCGCTGGTCGCGGCCGTCTCGGCGGCCGTGGCCTT
>DASUGE010000021.1:0-6364 GCA_036274215.1 Polyangiaceae bacterium
TGACTCGAGGCGGATCTTCGCGCACGCCGCACGCCCACCTTCGAAGACGGTGTTGTCGAGCTCGCTGATGTGAATGCCGTGACGCTTGAGCACGGCGAGCACGTTGGCGAGCGCGCCCACCTGATCGATGTGACGCACGACGAGCTGGTAGCGCGACCAGGTGTTGGCCGCGATGTTGACGACGTTCGGCACCTCGCCCTTCGTGACGAAGCTACGCAGGATCCGCACCGTCTCGCCGGCGATCGCCGTCTGGGCGCGATCGGTCGAGGCGCCGATGTGGGGCGTCGCGTACACGAGCCCGCTGTGCAGGATGGGATGATCGTAGCGGGCCGTGCGCTCGCTCGGCTCGTTCGGCAAGACGTCGAGGCCGACGCGCAAGGACTTCTTCGGGATGAGCTCGAGCAGCGCGTCGTAGTCGACGAGCTCGGGGCGGGCGGTATTGATGAAGGTGGCGCCGTCGGGCAAGGCGCCCAAAACGGCGCGATCGACGATGCCCTTCGTGCGATCGCTGAGCTCGAGGTGCACGCTGAAGAAATCCGACTCGCGCGCGAGCTCGACCGGCGAAGGGACGCGCTTGACGCCGAGCTCGGCGGCGCGCGCCGCGGTGAGGGAGCGCCCGTAGGCGAGCGGCCGCATCGCGTAGGCGTGCGCGAGCTCCGCCATCACGCGCCCCACGTGCCCGAAGCCGAGGATACCGAGCGTGCGACCTTCGAGACCGACGGCGCGCGCGTACTCGTCCTTCTCCCAGCGTCCGGCGCGTAGGCCGATGATGCCGTCGGGGACGCGGCGATCGAGGCAGCCGATCAAGGTGAACGCGACCTCGGCCACGGCGCGAGCGTTCTTGCCCGGCGTCGTCGCGACGTAGATGCCGCGCTCGCTCGCGAAGGGCACGTCGATGTTCTGCGTGCCGGCGCCCGCGCGAATCACGAGGTTCAGCGATTTGCCCGCGCTGAGCGCCGCGGCGTTCACGAGCGTGCCGCGCACGATCAGCACGTTGATCCCCGCGAGGCGCCCGGGCAGCTGCTGCGGCGTCAGGCCGGGCTCGTAGCTCACCTCCACCCCGAGAGCGCGCATCTCGTCGAGGGCGTCTTCGGACAAGCGATCAGCGACCAGAACCCGCATGGGGGGGCGGTTCTAGCACGCCGGAAGAGGGTACCGTACCCCTGAAATCACCAGCGAGAGTGCGCCGTCGTCGTCTTCGGCAAGCCACGGAGCGAGCCCGAGCTGTGCGTTCGGTCGAAAGCGCGCGACGAAACCCGCGTCCTTCACCCGTGAGGAGAGCGCGCCGCGGGCGTCACACGTGAGCGTGGCAGGATCCAGCGGCTCCTCGCTCCCGTCGAAGAGCACGAGCCACGGTCGATCCTCGATGCTCTTGACGGCGTCGACGAAGAACGGCGCGTCCTCGACCTCGAAGTACGTCCAGTCGTAGCCGTTGGTCAGCACGTAGCGGCCGTCGTCGGGGTGGCGCGCGATCCAGCTCGCGAAGGCCCGAGCCATGGCGGCGTGCTCGACCGGGTTTCCGTCGTGGAGGAATTGACCCCGTGCGTCGAGACGAATGGTGCTTTCCCTGGAACGCCCCGGCGGCGGCGGGAGCCGGAAGAAATCGGGGTGATCGCCGGGACGGGACACGTGGAGACCGAGCGCCTCGTCTGAAGCGCGTTCTTTTCGCCGGGCCGGCAGATCCTACGCCGGGGTCCTGCGTACCTCGAGTGTAAGCCGGCTCGGGTGCCGCGCGTTGGAGGATCATCATGAAGATTCGCACCGTGGGGGCGCTCGCCGCCCTGGGAATGCTGCTCACGAGCTACAGCGTTTGGTCCCTGACGGCGGACCGCGCGCGGCCCCCGAGCGGGTGGGTGCACCACGACACGGACCGCGGCGACGACCGCCGGCGCCCGGACGAGGTGAGCCTCGCGAGCTTCACCGCGAACGGCACGCTCGGCATGGATGCGCGGCTCGGGCACGCGAAGCTGCCCGCGGGCGAGACGCAGGAGACCTTCGTGCTCGTCAACGTGCGCGCTGACGACAAGGTGAGCGGGCGCCCGACGTCACGCCACCTCGCGATCGTCGTGGATCGCTCCGGCTCGATGCGCGGCAAGCGGATGCAGAACGCGATCGCCGCGGCCCAGGGCGCCGTACGGCGGCTCGCGGACGGCGACATCGTCAGCGTGGTCGATTACGCGGGTTTCGGCCACGTGCTCGTCGAGCCGACCGAGCTCGGGCCGGACACGCGCGAGACGCTGAGCGCGCGCATCGGGCGGCTCGGCGCGGACGGCGACACCTGCATCTCGTGCGGGCTCGATACGGCGCTCGACCTCCTGCGGCGGCGCGCGGGCGGGGTCGACCGCGTGCTGCTCGTCTCGGACGGCGAGGCCACGACGGGCGTGCGCGACATCGAGGGCATGCGGCGCGTCGCGGATCGCGTGCGCGCGACGGGCGCCACCGTGACGACGATCGGCGTCGACGTCGATTACAACGAGCGCATGATGACTGCGATCGCCGAGCAAACGAACGGGCGGCACTACTTCGTGCAGGAGCCGTCGGCGCTCGCCTCCATCTTCGATCAGGAGCTTTCGGGCCTCGAGCGCACCGTCGCGCGCGAGGCGAAGGTGGAGCTCGAGCTCGAGCCCGGCGTCGAGGTGCTCGACGTCGGCGGGCGCAGCTTCCGGCGCGAAGGCTCGCGCGTGAGCGTCGCGCTCGGCTCGTTCGCGGCGGGCGAGGAGCGCAGCGTGCTCGCGCGGGTTCGGCTCACGTCGAGCGGCGGCGTCGAGCAGCCCATCGTGCGGGCGCGCTTGACGTACGACGACCTCACCACCGGCACGCGCGGAGAGAGCGACGGGAGTCTCACGGCGCTGCTCACGAGCGACGGCACGCGTTCGCCCCTCGAGCCGCACGTCGAGGAGAGCGTGCAGCGCAGCGGCTCCGTGACGGCGCTGAACGACGCCGCCGACCTCTTCAAGGCGGGCGACTCCGAGGGCGCGAAGCGCAAAGTCGCCGAAAAGCTCGAAGAAGTGCGCGAGCGTCGCGCCGCCGCGGTCGCCGCCGCACCCGCTCCGGCCAAGGCGGCGCTCTCGCAGCGCTTCGACCAAGAAGAGATTGCGCTCGGAACGGCGGCGAGCGCATTCGCCGAGCCGCCCCCTGCCTCGACCGCCTCGCCCGCCGAGGTGCGCGAGAGCAAGGCGGCGCTGAAGCGCAACGCCGCGCAGGCGGCTGAGCTCGCCTTCTGAGCGAAAGTCGCCGAGCGGCGAGCACCGTAGCTCGCCGCTCGCTGCCTATTTTCGGCGTTCGGGGCCGAGCAGGTAACGGCGGCCGGGATCGACGAGGAAGCGACCGGCGATGGCGCTCCGGCCGAGCAGCATCGGGTTTTGCATGTGCCGGCGATCGACGAGGCCGAGCTCGATTCGATGCTCGGCGCCGCCGAGGACGACGCGCGCCGTCACGAAGACGCGTGACTCGAGCTTCCCGCTCGTCGAGCGCACGCGGCCGCGGCGCAGCACGGTGGCTTCGATGGGTGGGCGGCGTTTGCCGTCAGTGCCGCCGCGAGCGAGCTCGAAGCGCACGCGACCCGCGCCGAGCTCGGTGAGCGCCTCGACGTGGAGAGCGCTCGTGCGGGCGCCGGTGTCGACCCGTGCGTGAATCCCGCGCGCGCCCCAGGCCGGAATATCCACGCGCTCGAGCACGCCGATGAGCCGCGCAGGCGTACGGCGCGCGGGCGCGCCCGGGCTCATGCCGGGCTGCCGCGCTGGGCGATGCGTTCGCGGAAGTCTTCGATCGTGCGCGCAAGGCCCTTCTTCAGGGGAATTTGCGGCTCGAACGCGATGAGCTGCTGCGCCTTGGTGATGTCCGGGCGGCGCTGCTTCGGGTCATCGGGGGGCATCGGCCGGTACTCGATCTTCGATTGGGAGCCGGTAAGCTCGATGACGTGCTCGGCGAGCTCGGCGATCGTGAACTCGCCGGGGTTGCCGAGGTTCATGGGGCCGCGGAGCTTCTCGAGCCGTGACACGCGCAGGAAGCCTTCGATCAGGTCGTCCACGAAGCAGAACGAGCGCGTCTGCTTGCCTTCGCCGAACAGCGTGAGCGGACGCCCTTCGAGCGCCTGCACGATGAAGTTCGAGACCACGCGGCCGTCGCTGAAAGCCATGCGCGGGCCGTACGTGTTGAAGATGCGCACGAGCCGCACGTCGAGGCCCCAGACGCGCGCAGCGTCCGAGAGCAGCGTCTCGGCACCGCGCTTGCCCTCGTCGTAGCAAGAGCGCTCGCCCACCGGATTGACGTTACCCCAATAGGTTTCCGGCTGCGGATGCACGGTCGGGTCGCCGTACACCTCCGACGTGGAGGCGTGGATGATCTTGCAGGACCGGCCGCGCGCGAGCTCGATCAGGCGCTGCGCGCCGATCACGCTGGTCGTGAAGGCGGCATACGGGTCGTGTTGGTAGTGGACCGGGGAGGCCGGACACGCGAAGTTGAAGACGAGCTGCGCGTAGACGTGCAGCGGATCCCGCACGTCGCCGGCTTGGAAGTGAAAGTGCGGGTCGCGCGAAGCCCGCGCCAGGTTCACGAGATCGCCCGTCATCAAGTTGTCGAGCCCCACCACCTCGTACCCTTCGTCGAGGAGCCGATCCACGAGGTGCGATCCGAGAAACCCCGCCGCTCCGGCCACGAGAACGGTTTGTCGCGCTGCGCCTAGTCCCATGCTCCCTCAAGTAGCCTCGCTCCGCTCGGCGGGCAAATCCGCGAGCGCGGAGCGTTGCTTCGAGCGAAGGCCCGAGCCTAAATGCCGGTTCGCGCGAGCAGCTCGTGTGACGCGACACGACCGACGTGCACGAACACCGCCTCACAGGGGAACGAACGCTCCACGCCGAGAACCCGCGCCTCGACGGCATGTGGCATGATTCGCGTGATCTCGGCCTCGAACACCAGGCGCACCCTGCCCTCGGCGGCGAGCGCCGACAGGGCGTCGATGTTGCGCTTGCGGCCGCGCCGGAAGCCCGTGCTGCGGGCCACGACCGTGACCGAGGTGCCCGGCTGCGCCGCGAGGGCGAGCGCGCTCTCCATGGCGACATCGCCGAGGCCCGCGACCAGCACGGCTCGACCCGCAAACGAGCGTGCGTCGCTGAGCTCGTAGTGAACGCGGGGCCGTGCGGCCTCGTCCACTGCTGCCGCGAGCGTGCGCGGAGTGCCCCGCGTGCCAATCGCCAGGATCACCGTCGTCGCCGTCAGCTCGAGCGGCGCGTCCCCGGGAAGCTCGGCGCGCACACGGAACCCATGCTCGACGGCGGTGACCTCGAGCACGCGTGCCCCTTCGCGCACGGGGAGTCGGGCGGCTCGAACGGTGCGCTGCCAGCGCTGGACCAGCTCCTCTTTGTGCACGTCGCCGATGAAGAGCGGGAGCTGCTCCTCGGCGGCGAGCGGCGCATCGAGCACGAGCTTCTCGCGCGAGAAGCTCTGAATGCTCTCGGCGAGGCGCCCCTGCTCGAGCACCAGGGTCTCGAGACCAAGCGACTGCGCCCTCAGCGCCGCCGCGAGTCCGGCCGGACCCGCACCGACGACCACGACATCGAGCGCGCCCTGGCCGCGTGCGGCGCCGGCACGCACGCGGGCGGCCGCCGCCTGCGCGACCTGAACGCCCTGACGCAACGCGTTCCGCACGAGCGAGCTCCCCGTCACGTCGCCGGCCAGAAACAGCCCCGGACGCTCCAACGACTCGAGCGCGTCGGAGAGCCGCGGACCCGGAGCCGCTCGGCCGTCGGTCACGAGCGTGAGCGAGCCGTTCGGGCAGCTGTCTTGGCAGGGTCCGGCCCCGCAGCAAGCGTCGGGTCGCGCGAGCACCGCGACGTAGCGCTTCACGGCGAGCGCGTCGTACGGGCACGCGTCCACGCAAGCCTGACATCCGAGGCAACTCGCAGCGGCGATCACGGGCAAGCGACGGACGCCGGGGGGCGGCGCCACCTTCGGGACTCTCCAAGGCAGTTTGCGCCTTCGACGCCGATCGAGCGCCAGCGTGAGCCCAGCCACGCCGAGGCCGAGCGCGACGATGGCGGCATCCGAGCCGAACGAAGCGAGCACCCCACTACCGACACCGTCGGAGCGAGCCGCCGCGCGGGCCCGTTCGATCGCGGCATCGCGAAGCGCCGTCGCGCGCGCGCTCGACTGGGCGGGAAGCCGGTGCTCGTCGAAGCAGAGCGAGAACGCACTGCCGTCGGCCACGCAATGAGCCGCGGGGTCTCGGCCGTTCGATGCGTCGTGACAGCGTGCGCAGGCTGCGCTGCTCACGAGCGGGACGAACACTTCCTCGACCTCCGTGTCCGCAGACGGCGCTCGCGGCGCGACGAGAGTGCGCTCGAAGCCGCTCCCGTAGCGCATGACC
>DASUGE010000022.1:0-14642 GCA_036274215.1 Polyangiaceae bacterium
GGTGCCTCGCGCGCGGCGAGGATGCCCGCGGGGCTCAGCTCGCCCGCGAAATGGGCGAGCGCCGCGCGGAGCTCGTGCGCGCTCCCGAGGCGCGCGTTGCGATCGGCCGCCATCGCGCGCTGGACGAGCTCGACGAGCCCCGGCGGCAGGCCGGGCTCGAGCACAACGAGCGAGAGCACGTCGCCCGCCAGCACCTTGCCGACGATGGCCTGGGCGTCGTCGCCGTCGGCGGGCCGTCGTCCGCTCAGCATCTCGAACAGGATCACGCCGAGCGCGTACACGTCGGCGCGGCCGTCGACGTCGCTCGCCGCATAGAGCTGCTCGGGCGGCATGTATTCCGGCGTGCCCATCACGACGCCGGCTCGCGTCAGGCCCTTTTGCCCTTCGTAGAGCTTGGCGATGCCGAAATCGATGAGCTTTAGCAGCGGGCCGCCGGTGCCGGGCGTGATGAACACGTTGTCCGGCTTCAAATCGCGATGCACGACACCCATCGCGTGCGCCGCCTCCAGACCTGAAGCGACTTGCAGCGCGAAATCGACGGCGATCGCGGGCGGTAGCTTCTGATCGCGATCCATCCGCTGCTGGAGCGACTCGCCGCTCAACAGCTCCATCACGAGGTACGGCAGGTCGCCGGGACCCACGTCGACGTCGGTCACGTGCGCGACATGCGGGCTCCGAATCGTGGCGGCGACGCGCGCCTCCTGCAGAAAGCGCTCGGCGAGGCCCGATCTGCCCGCCAGATCGGCGTGCAGGAACTTCAGCGCGACCTCGATGCGCAGCCCCTCGTGGCGCGCTTCGAAGACGCTGCCCATGCCGCCGTCGCCGATCAGGCGCACGATGCGGTACTTGCCGCCGATGAGATCGCCGGGTTCGGGCACGTTAGGGGGTCCTTTCGGCGCCAGGGGCCATCAGCGGGCCTTCGCTTTCGGTTGCCACGGTACGTCGGCGACGCCCGCTTCGGCATTGGCGCGCCGCGCGAGCACGAACAGGAGATCGCTCAACCGGTTCAAATAGTGGACGACCTCGTCGCGGACGGTGCCTTCGTGTCGCGCGGCCAGCACCCGCCGTTCGGCGCGGCGGCACAGGGTGCGTGCGAGATGGAGCGTCGCCGCGCCCGGTGTCCCGCCCGGAAGAATGAACGTGCGGAGCGGCTCGAGGGTCGCCTCCGCCTCGTCGATGTGCCGCTCGAGGCGCGAGGTGTCCTCGGCGCTCACGAGCTCGAGCCGGAGCTTGTCGTGTTGGCCCGGCGCGCAGCCGAGCTCGGCGCCGAGCGTGAACAGGTCCGTCTGGATCTCGGCGAGCAGCGCATCCAAGCGGCCCGGTCCGAGCGTCGCGCGAGCCACCCCGAGGCCCGCGTTGAGCTCGTCGACGGACCCGTAGGCCTCGACCGCGGGGGCCTCTTTCGCGATCCGACCGCCACCGAACAGCCCGGTCAGGCCGGAGTCGCCGGTGCGGGTGTAGATCTTCATGGCGGTTTCTCCCGCCGACCTTGCCACGAGCCTGCGGGGCTTGCCCGCTTGGCCTCACGCCGAGAAAATCTGCTGAATCTCGCCTTCCATCGCGGCTGGGGCAACCTTGCGCGCGAGGGCGAGCTCCTGCACGAGAAGGCTCCTTGCCTGATCGAGCAGGCGGCGCTCTCCGAAGGACAGGTCCTTATCGAACTTCAGGCGGTACATGTCCCGAAGAACCTTGGCGATCTCCGAGGGGAGGCCGCTCTTCAGCATCTCCGTGTAAGCACGGAAGCGACGGTTCCAGGGCTGCACGTCAACGGCAACCTCGGGCGCCTTCAGAATGTCGAGGATCTTCTGAGCCTCTTTCTTCTTCATCACGGGCCGGAGGCCCACCCGCTGGACGGCCTCCGTCGGGATCATCACCTTGAGCCCGGTGTCCCGGATCTTGATGACGTAACAGGCGGTCTTCTTGCCGCCGAAATCGCGGTCCTCCATCCGCTCCACCTCCCCGACGCCGTGCGACGGGTGGACGGCCATATCGCCGACCTTGAAGGTGTAGTGGGGAGTAACCGGAGCAGTTAAAGTCGATTCCATTCCGCCTCCTCGTGCCCCCGCCGTTCGCGGGCGCAGGGCGTTGCTCGGCTGCGCCGCGACGGTGGAGCCGTCTCGAACTGAGTTGGGCCGCCCCTGATCGAATGCCTGGGCCGAGTTAGCCTCCGTTCCGACCAGCGGGGTTCAGCACGGCGGGATTGGTATCACTTCAGTGAGTGAAAGGTCAATTGAACTGCGCAGGCGAGGGCCCTCACAGTAGCCGGAAATCGCTACACTTTCGGCGGGGGTGCACCCTGGGCTACCGAGGCTGGTCGGCTGGCTCGACCGGTGAGCCAGCCGGCGGAATAGGATGTTCACCAAACATTTCAGGTACATTCGCAACAGTGGCCGCTCGAAGTCCGGCCACGAGGGCGGTGCCGGGCACCTCACCAGACCATGTAAGGTGGTGTAGGTCTGCGACAATGCTCATCTTCTTGATTTGGTCGAGCCCGAAGAGCTGGCCGGTCGAGCTTTGTCGTAGGTCTGTCCAGGCGCGTTCGAGCTTCGCCCGCTCGTCCCCCACCGGGAAGTCGCCCACGAGGGTCAGGGTGACGCGGAGGGTGTCCGCGCCCCCCGCTTCGACCGCGACGTCGAGTGCTTGTGCGCTGCCCAAGATTCCGTACCCCGCGTGCGCCCAGTCACCCGTGAAGGGGCCAGGGAAGTAGACGACCGCGAGCGCATTGCTTGGCGCTTCCGGCAACAGGGAGAGCGCGGCACCGTGGAGCGCCGTCGGCGACTTCAGCCGACGCATCGCGTAAGCCTCGGCAACCCGAGCGAGTGACGGGTCGCCCGCAGCAAAGGCGAGCAAGCGGTCATGAACGCTAACGAGTGCGAGCGGCTCACCCGCACGCGTGCCAAGTAGCAGGTATTGCTCCGGTTGGGGCTGCTTGACCTGGGCACCGTTGGTCAGCCGCTCCTGAAACCGGGCGCGGGCCGTGCCGCCGTCGGGAGCGCCGAGCGCCACGACGTACAACGTCCCGAGATCATAGCCCGCAATCGCTCCCGCCTCGAGCTCGCGCAGGTCGATGCCGCTGAGCATCGTGAACGCATCCAGCCGCTCGGGATCGAGCACGGTGAGCGCGAGCGCCCGCAGCGCGGAATCCCTGAAAATACGCTGCGGTCGGGCTACGCACAGCCACCTGAGGCCGGCGGCGGGCACGTAGTCGAGCGGCGCGCGCGGCGCGGTGTCCGCCACGACGGGCGCGGGGCTTGCCGCAGGCTTTGCCGGTGGCGTGCTGCACGCGCTCACCATGAACGCGAGCGCTGCATATCTCCCGAATCGAGAGCGCTGGGCCGTCGACGCGCTAGTCGTCGTTGTCGCTGCCGCCGGTGATCGGGATGTGACGGCTGCCGTTGACGAGCTCCTTCAGCTCTTTGCCCACTTTGAAGAACGGCAGGCGCTTCGCAGGAACGGGAACAGGCTGGCCGGTGCGTGGGTTGCGACCCGCGTAGGGTTTGTACGGGCGGACCGTGAAGCTTCCATACCCACGAATTTCAATGCCTTCCCCCTTCTGCAGCGCCTCCGTCATGGCCTCGAACACGCAGTTGACCACGAGCTCTGCGCGCGCTTTCGTGAGCTCCCCGCGGGCAGCGATAGCTTCGATGAGTTCGCTCTTGGTCATCCAGCCTCTGCTTCCCGACGGGGCCCCTGAGACCCACGGCGAGTGAGTATGCTCTGACCTAACGTCTGAACTGTCAACGGTATTTCGCGTTGGCCGGGGTGGCCTCCACGTAGTCGACGATGACGTCGCTGCGCGTCCGGAGCGCGAGCCGGTTCGACGGCCCGAGCGTCACCGCGCCGAGTGAGGTCGTCTCGCAGCCGGCTCGTCCATGGGTCAGGTCGATGCTCCGGCCGGCGAGCGTCACGGTGAGGCGCGCTCCCGGGTCGGCCATCCAGCCAAGGGTCACGGCGTACTCGCCCCCCGAGGGGACACCCAGCTCGAGGTCGACGGCAACGGTTGGCGCGGGCCGCAGGTGCATTCCCCGGCCGGCCGAGAGGCAGGGTCGGAAGTCGGGGTGAGCCCACCCTGCGGAGACCGCGAGGGGCGGCCATTCGACCTCGGCTTCCCAGCGGTAAGGGTCCGCCGGCGGCAGGTAGGGGCGGAGCCGGACCCGTCCGGTGTCGGTCGAGTAGTCGTAGCTGAGGGTGGTGGGCGGCCGGCCGAGTCGTTCCCAGAGCAAGCGGTCATGGGCGTCGCCGTAGCCGCGAGCGACGACGAGCCCCCGTGCGGGATCGCGTTGGGCGGGATCGTGGCCGAGGTCGAAGCCGTGGTCCGTGGCGATGAAAACGAGGCCCTTCGGGACCTTGGCGACCTCACGGCGCTCGAACATGGGGCGCCCGCCCTCGCGCTCGGCGAGCGCGACGTGCGAGTGAACGGTGCTGAGCGCAAAGCCGAGGAGGAGGCCCGCCGGCGCGAAGCGCTCGAGCCGGAGCACGACGAGCGCGAGGCCGAGCAGCGCGTGCTCGAGCGGGAGCGCGTCGGCGAAGAACCGAGCGCCGCCGCCCGGATAGCTGCCCGGGTAGTAGAAGGGGACGTACGCGGCGACCACGCCGACGATCGCGAGCGCGACCCAGCGCACACTGGCGTGGGCGCGCTCACGCCACGCGACCCAGGGGACGAGCAGCGCCGCGGGCGCCAAGTTCGCGACGTCGAACGAGTGCCACAGGGTGCGCTCGAGGGTGGTGCGGAGCGCCGCGAGCAGGCCGAAGCCGTCGAGGAGGTGGCGTTTGACGAAGTCGCCGTGCTCGAAGCGGCACCCGATGCCCGCGCCGAACCCCCATCGGAAGCAGCCGGGCGGGCCGTCGGCGAGCGCGTAGTACGCGAGCTGGGTGGAGCTGAAGAACGAGCCGGTGGCGGCTTTCTGGTGCAGGCCGAGCAGCACGAGACCCGGCGTGAGCCAGCCGAGCAACGTCAGCGCGTAGAGCACTCGCTCGCGAGGCCGACTGCGTGAGAGCACGAGCGCCGTGCCGAGCAGCACGGCGACCATGCCCGTCATCGGGCGCGTGGCCACGAGCCAGCCGGCGGCGAGGCCCGCCAGGGCGACCCGAACGAGCGTGGGCCGCGCCGCGAGCGCGAGCGTGACGACGAGCAGGAGCGCGCTCAGGCCGTGCGACATGGTGTCGGCCGTGTGATAGCGAAGCGTCGCGCAGAGCCCGGAGAGCAGCGCGGCCGTGCGCGCCGCATCCTCGCGACGGAAGAGCTCCTTCGCGAACCAGTAGGTCGCGACGACGAGCAGCGCGGCGAGCGCCGGACCCATCGCGAGCGGCGCGCCGAGGCGAAAGCCGGCCGCGAGCCAGAGCGGGTAGCCGGGCGGGAAGATCACGGCGAGCCCGCTCGGGCCGAGCAGAGTGAAGCGGCCGCGGAACGCTGCCGTGGGGTCGCCGATCGGGAAGGCGAGGTGTCCCTGTGCGAGCGCGCGCGCCTCGAGAAAATAGCTGGTCGCGTCGATGATGCGCGGCCCGCCGTGCAGGAAGTGCGTCACGTAGAGCGACGAGAGGAGGGCGGCGAGCACCGCGTAGCGACCGATCACCAGCGCGCTCGAGCGCGGTGAGGTGACGTCGGGCGCGCGCTGCGGCGAGAGGGCGACGACGAGGGCGACGATGCCGAGCACGAGCGCGATGGTGCCGGACGGGTCGCGACTCGGTCCGAGCTCGACGAGCGGCATCACGGACCTTGGACGGCCCACACGTGATAGAGCACGCGCTCACCCGACGCTCCGAGCTCGACGCGAACGCTCGTGCGCGACACGGGCGGCACGTCGAGCGGCACTTCGACCCAGCCGTCGGCGCGCGGCAGCGTGAGGTCGCCGACCCGCGCGCCGTCGACGCTCACCGGGACGACGCGGCGGGCGACGGGCGCGGCGCGGAACACGAGCGTCACGCGCCGGCCCGGCTCCAGGCCGTCGAGCGTGAACCATTCGCGAGTGCCCTCCGGGCTGTTGCGTCCGGCGTCGAAGAGGCCGCGCGTCGGATCGCGCGGGTCGGGGAGGATCTTGATGGCGACGCGGCCGGCGAGCTTGGGCGCGCGCTCGTACTGGACGCGCGTTTCGCTCGTCACGTCGGCCCAGTCGAATTCGGAACGGACGGCCGCGCCCGCCGGGACGCGCAGGGGCTGGCTACTGCCCGTGAGAGAGTCCCAATTCGCCTTGTAGACGACGACGCTCGGTGCGCCGCAGATGACGTTGCCGCGCGCGGGGATCTCGAACAGGCGCGTGCCGAACCAGAGCGGAAGCTCGTCCCACCACGACGGATAGATGGCGAGCAGCTGCGGGCGCTCGCGCGGAGTGAGGTGCTCGATGAGCTCGACCGCGGACCCGACGTGCGCGCGCGTGGCGCGGGCGAACGGCAGCTTCTTGTAGCCACCGAGCCCGATGATGTCGAGGCTCGGTCCCTCGCTCAGGTAGGGGATGGCGCCGGCGTCGCCGAGCAGCACCGTAGACTCGTGCGCGGGGCTCTGGTGGAGCACGCGTCCGAGCGTCACGTGCTGATCGTAGATGTTGCGCGCGCCGCGACCGAAGTACCACGCTTGAAAGCGGAAGTTCGGCTCCGCTTGCCAGACGAACAACGGAAGCCCGAGGGCCGTCACCGCCGCGAGCGCGAGCACACGCGGGTCACGCGGCTTCCGCGCGGCGCGCGTGAGCACCACGCCCACGCCGAGCGCTGCCGCCATGAGCAGCCACGCGAGCGCCGGCATCGAGTAGCGCTCGTTCTGCCAGCGGACCTGGCCGTTGAAGGCGACGGTCATCGCCCACAGGATCGACGTGGCCCAGAGGCACGCCGCACGGCGCCGTGTCTCTCGGAAGAACAGCGCCGCGAGCGCGAGCACCCAGACGAGCCAGCCGATCGCGGGCACCGACTCGAGATGCTCTTGCGTGAGACGGAGCGCCTGGTAGGTGAAGAAGAACCACCACCGCTCGAGCTTCTCGGAGGCCGTGAGAAACGGGTGATAGAGCTCGAGCTTCGCGATCGCTCCGGCCGCGGCGGCTTCGCCGGTCAAAAGCAGGTTGGCGATCGCGCTGCCGATCACGACGAGCGCCCCTGGCAGCGCCGCGAGCACGAGCACGGCGAGCGTGACGCGTGGCCCTCGCTGCCGAACTGCCCAGGCGCTCGTCGTCGCGATCAACGCCACGGTGGCGGCCGCTTCGGGTCGCGTCGCGGTGAGGAGCGCACCCCACGCTCCGACCCCGAGCGCGCGCCACACGAGCTCGCTCGAGCGATCCGCGGGCGTGCTGCCGAGCAAGCGGTCCCAGCTCAAGAACGCGCCCGCCCAGAGCGCCATGAAGAACGCGATCTCCATGCCGCTGAAGAGCGCCCAGCTCAGCGCTCCGATGCCGAGCACGGCGGGTGGGATCAGAAAGGGCGTCCACGCCGGAAGCCCGTCGAACGCGCGGCGCGCGCCGAGCAGCAGCGCGAACACCGAAACGCAGGCGACCATAGCCGCCCACAGCATCAGGTCGAGGCTCTGGAAGCCGAGCGCGTAGCCTGCGGCGAGCACGAACGGGTACAACAAGCTCGTGCTGCCGCTCGAGTAGCCGTTGCCCGCCACCCACTCGAAGGGGTGGCCGCGGGCCGCCGAGCGCGCGAAATCGAAATGAATGAAAACGTCGTCGAGAGGCGCCGACCACGGGCCGAAGCCGTGCGCTCCGCGACGGAAGCTCTCCGGCATCGCCCAAGAGTCGGAATAGAGCGTCTGAAGGCGGGCCGACGCGTAGAAACGAGCTGCCACGTGCAGCGTGGCGCCCGCGCAAGCGAGCACGTAGAGCGCCGGAGCGAGCCTTTCCAGCCGGCGCATGTATGGCCGGGCGCGCTCGAGTTTCCGGAGAATTGCCGTCATTCGAGGACGCCTCCGCTTTATCACGGCGCCTTTCCGGAGCTTTCCTTGATCGGCGCAGCTTGCCCCGGGCCGGCGGAGGCGCTCTACTTGTTCGCCCCATTGGTGCCGGGAGCCGTTTTCTGAGATGCATTGGCTGGTCGAGGTCTCCCGTGTCGGTGACACCGTTGCTTCCGAGCGATATTGCATCGAAGCCCGGCGCTGGCAGTCAGCGCTGCAAGAGGCCCGGCGCATGCGTGGGGACGCCGGGGCGCTCCCGAAGCTCACCATCGAGCTCACCGACAGCGGCTACCGGGCCATCGATCCCCAGCTGAAGGTCCGTTACGTCGTGAGCGAAGCGCCGCCCGGCACGCCGCTCACCGACGGCGCCCGCGCGATCTTGAGCACCGCTCCGCCCCCCGCCGTCCTCTCGGCACCGCCGCCGGGCGTGTCGGGCATCCCCCCCGCCGCTCCGCTTCCAGTGGAACCGCCCGGGGCGAGCGTGCCGCCCGGCATGAGCAGTGCGCCTGCACCCATTCCAGTGGCGCCGCCCGTCGAGCCTGCGCCGTTGCCGCGCGTGGACGTTGCGCCCACGCCGCCTCCCGACGCCACGACCGTGCCGACCAACGTGGTCGCACCGGTTCCGCACACGCCGCCCCCGCCGCCTCCGTTGCCGAGCACCCAGGTGATCCGGCAGCGCGAGGAGATGCCCACTGTCGCGAATCCACTCGCGTATCGCGAGCTGGCCCTCGCCGTGAAGAGCGGGACGGGGCGCGCGGACGTGGAGGCGCTCTTGCGCGCGAAGCTCGATGAATTGCGGGCTCAGCTGCCAGAGGACACGCGCCGCTACGTGCAGCTCGCGGTGTTCGACCACGTTTTCGTCAAACGGCCCGTGCGTGCCCCGCTCGGCACCCTGCAATGGAAGGATTGGCGCGGGGAGCCGACGCTCGCGTTCCCGGGGTTCGGCGAGGGTACCGAGCCCCCGCCGCCGTCCTCCGTCTCGACGTCGCGCATGCCGAGCTGGGCTCCCGGGTTGATGACGAGCGTCGCTCCCGTGGGCGGCTCCGCCCTGCCACCGGCGGTCACGACCGGTGCGCCGCCGCGTGCCTCCGCGCCCGCACCCGCGCCGTCGGCGCCGCCGCCCGCGGCACCCGCGGAAACTCGCGCCGAGCCTCGGCGACCTTCGCTCATTCCGGCGCGCGTCGTCTCCGTCGGCGCCAGCTCGCCGCCGCCCGCCCCGGTGCCGGGGGTTTCCGAGCCCGCCGCGGCACCGATCACGATGCCCGCGGCCTCGCCTGCGCCGCTCACACCCGCCGCCGCCGCGCCCCCGCCGCCTCCTGCTCCCGCGATCGCTTACGAGGAGATCCCGCTCACCAACGCGCGCGCCGGGGACGACCTGCTTGCCGCGGAGGCCGCGCGCGTCGCCGAGGCGATTCGTGCGGCCGAGCCGGAGCGCCGCTCCGAGCCGCCGACCCAACGGCGTTCGGATCCGCCGTCGCAGCGGCGTTCGGACCCCCCGGCGCAGCGCCGGTCCGATCCGAGCGCGCGCCGTTCCGACCCGTATTTGGCGCGCCGGCGCAGCCCGGGCGAGGATCTGATCGGCGATCTGTTCGAGCGCATGCACGAGCTCGCGTTCATGCCCGACATCGTCTCGGGCGCCGAGTTCGTGGTGCGCGTGCTCGGCGATCTCATCCCGTGCGAAGCGACGCTCGTGCACGTCTTCGATCTCGGGCGTCGTGAGTTCGTCGTCGTCCGCGCGCGCGGTCCGCACGCGGCAGAGGCCCTCATGTTCCGAACGCCCGACACGGACCCGCTCGTGATCGAGGTGATGCGGCGTCCGAGCATGGCCGCGAACGGCAAGGCCCCGACGCATTCCGGCGCGTTCGGTCCGCTCGGCGTCGAGCCCCGCCAGGTGATGGTGCGCGGCGCGCGGCAGGGCGGCCGTTACCTCGGCCTGATCGAGCTCGGCAATCCGCAAGGCGGCAGCCCCTTCCACGAGGGCGAGGTGAACGCCCTCGAGTACGTCTGCGAGCAGTTCGCCGAGTTCGTCGCCAGCCGCCCCGTCGTGCTCGACGAAGACGTCGTGCGCGGCTAGCCCACCGGGAATGAGATGCGATCAAGCATCGAACGACCAGCACTAGCGCGGACGCGAAGCGGACGCGGGGTCTGGGGCACAGCCCCAGCGCGACAAAACACTAGTGCACCGCCCCTGCGAAGCAGGGAACCATCGCTTGCGATGGTTGGCCGGATCTCGGCCGCGGTGCACTAGCGAGCCCGACCATGGCCGATCAGAAGCGACGGGAGCGGCTGCTCACGTTCCTCCTCTTGCCGATCATCGTCGTCGCGGTGCTCGTGCTCACCGGCGTGATGTTCCGCTCGAGCTTCCAGCTCGAGAAGCTGCGCGAGCAGTCGGTCGTCGAGGCCACGCTCCTGCTCGCGAACGAAAAGGCGGACCGCCTCGACAAGAACGTGATCGATCAGGACAACGCCGTCCGCTCCACCGTCGACGTGACGGACCGCGCCGGCTTCGGCTCGCGCTGGCTCGAAACGGCCGCCATCCAGACCCCGACGGTGCGCGCCGTCTTCCTCGTCGACCTGACGGCGCCCGGCCGCGACGTCGTCGCGGTCGCGTCGCGCGCGCCCGGCCCCGAGAACGAGCGTTTCCGGCGTCTGTGCGTCCAATTCATGCTGAGCGAGATGAAAATCGACGTGCCGCCGTACGACCAGCTCCGGCACCTGCACACCGCCTACCGCGGTCAGTCGTACCTCGTGAGCTACTGGCAGACCGAGCATCGTGCGCGCCGCTACCTGACGGTCGTCTGGCACGACGTGCCGCGCATCGTTCACGACCTGTTTCCGACGCTGTACACGGACATCCAGCAAGGGCGCGTCAACGTGAGCGATCAGGACGGACGCATCGTGTTCGGGCCGTCGCTCGCGCGGCGGGGTCCGGTGCTCGGCCGCCAGTTCGAGACGACGCTCTACAAATGGACGGTCAACGTTTCGATGGCGTCCGGGGAAGAGCTCGCCGCCGCGGTGCAGCGCCGGCGCGTGCTCGAGATGGTGCTGGTCGGCCTCTCGAGCTTGGTCGTCATCTTCGGCCTGCTCGTGATCGTCGTGGCCGCAGCGCAGGAGCGAAGGCTCGCCAACCTGAAGAGCGACTTCGTCGCGAACGTCTCGCACGAGCTCAAGACGCCGCTCTCGCTCGTGCGCATGTTCAGCGAGCTCTTGCAGAGCGGTCGCGTCGAAAACGACGAGAAGCGCCGGCAATACCTGCAAATCATCGTGGGCGAGAGCGATCGCCTCGCGTCCTTGATCGAGAACGTGCTCGACTTCGCGAAGGTCGAGCGGGGTCGCCAGGCGTACCATTTCGCCGAAGCGAACCTCGGCGACGTCGTGACTCGCGCGGTCGACGTGTGCCGCTTGCGCGCCGAGCGCGAGGGGACGGAGCTCGAGCTCGAGCCGCTGCCCGCGCTTCCGAGCGTGCGCATCGACGAACGCGCCCTCGAAATCGCCGTGATCAACCTGATCGACAACGCGATGAAATACGCGCCCGGGCACGTGTCGGTCTCGGTGCGCGAGACGCCGCGCGCGCTCGAAGTTCGCGTCGCCGATCGCGGGCCCGGCATCGCGGTCGAGGATCGCAAGCGCATCTTCGAGCGCTTCGTGCGCGGCAAGCCGACGGAGGGCAAGCAGGTGCGCGGCAGCGGCATCGGGCTCGCGCTCGTCAAGCACATCGCCGAAGCGCACGGCGGCAAAGCGTGGATCGAGCCCGGCACGCCGAAGGGCAGCGTGTTCGTGCTCAGCGTCACGCGCTGACGCGCGTCGCGCGCTGCAAGCGGTGAAAGAACGTCAATCGCCGACTTCGTCGGTCGCGTTCTGCAGTGCGCGCAGCTCCTGATCGGTCAGGTAGATGCTCGCGGCGGCGCGCGTGGGCGAGCCGGACGGCGGCGGAGCGGGCAGCGGCGGCGGCGGAGCGGCCGTGTCGTCCTCTTCGGCTTCGAGCTCGCGCGCGGCGGCGCCGGAAGCGCTCGGTGCGGCGGGCTCGCTCCGTGCGGCGGAATCGCGCGGCGCCGCGGCCACCGGCTCCTCCGGCGGCAGCGGCTCCGGCAGGACGATCGCGTCGAGCAACGGGTTGTATTTCGCCATCACCGCGTCGAACGCGATGCGCTCCGAGCCCGCGAGCGTGCGCATGCCGTCGAGATCGAGCTTTTCGGCGTCGAAGAACTCGCCGTTCTTGCTGGCGCTGAAGTGCAGGTGCGGCCCCGTCGAGCGCCCCGTCGAGCCGACGTAGGCGATGAGCTGCAAGCGCTTCACCTTGTCGCCCGCCTTGAGTCCCTCCGCGAAGCGCGAACAGTGCGCGTAGCCCGTCTCGATCCCGCCCGCGTGCTCGAGCTTGACGAGGTTGCCCGCCGGTCCCCGAGCGCCCACGAACGTGACGGTGCCCGGAGCCGTCGCGTAGACCGGAGTGCCCGTCGGCGCGCCGAAGTCGGTGCCGAGGTGCGGCGTGACCTTCTTCAAGATCGGGTGCATGCGCTTCAGGTTGAAGTGCGACGTGATGGGCGCGCCCGGCACGGGCTTGCGCCAGCCGCCCTGGTGCGGCGAGCGGCCCTTGGCGTCGTAATAACCCCGGAGGTTGGGCGCGTCGTAATAGTAGATGCGGATCGCGTCGCCCTTCGCGGGCTTCACCTCGAGCGCCTCGACGCCCGCGTAGCGATCGAATTCGCCGAGCACCGACACCTCCTGCACGATCAAGCGAATGATGTCGCCGCGCTCCAGATCCTCGATCGCCGAATGACCGTCGAGCGCGCGCGTGACGACGCGCGCGAGACCGCGCTCGAAGCCCGCCTGCTCCGCCGAGTCGTCGAGGCTCTTGCCGTCGTACACGAGCGAGCCGGCCACCTGCGTGCGCTCGACCTTCAGATCGAGCTTGCTCGCTTCGAGCAGACCGCTCTGGCCCTCACGCGCCTGGTACACCTCTTCGCCGCTCACCTGGTACTCGAACGCTTTCAAGCGCTCCGTCTTCGAGTCGAGCAACGCCGCGAAGCGATCGTTTTTGCCACAGCGATCGAAGCTCCGCAGACCCTGGAACGCGGTGACGATGCGGTACGTCTCCTTGAGCGGCACGCCCGCCGCCTGCACCGCTTTCAAGAACGCGTCCGTGCCGACCTTGCCTTCGACGAGCTTCAGGCCCGGCGTGTGCGCGCCTTCGCTCACGCGCCACGGTCCCGGGAGGCGCTGGCGCTCGCGTTTTTTGGCTCTTTTCTGCGGCTCTGGCGCGACGAGCGGCGTGGTCTCCAACGTCGGCGTCGCGCTCGGCGTGTCGAGCAACGTCGCGCGGTGCGGCGCGATGTGCATCGCGATCGCCGTGACCGACGCGATCACCGCCATGCCCATCAACGTGCCGAACAGCGCCATCACCGTCGGCGAAAGCGACGAACGCGCGGGCGTCAGCGGCGAGCCGGGTGCGCGCGCAGCACCACGTGGCGCGTCGCCGAGCGGACGCTCGTCACCGAGGTGCTTGCCGATGTCGTCGAGGTCGTCACCCGAGTCCTTCCGCTCCTGGGTGTGCGAGTGCGGCTCGGCGCGAGCGGCCCGCTCGAGGAGGCGGGCGCGCATGGCGCCACCCCGTGCCGGCTCCTGGGCCCCCGAGTCGGATACGGCTGGCGCGCTCTCCGGATGGAGTGCGGGGAGAGCCGTCGGTTCGATCGACAGCTCGGGCTCGAGCTCGCCATCATCGCGCACCATGGGATCGACGATGCGTCCGACGTGGCGGCTGCTCGGGTCTTCCGGACGCGAGGCCACAGCAAACCCTCGAGTAGCAGTGCTCCGCGGTCGCAGCAACCCACCCAGGTCCCCACCAGGCGCGTGTTGCCTCGCTCTTCGGCGGTGCGCGGGCCGGTCGTCCGCGAGAATCCATCAGTGATTTTCGACTTGTGGCGCTCGAGACGAGCGGCCATCATCGGCAAACGCTTTAGAGCGGCCCTGCCATGGATGACCACCTCAAGCAGCTGCTCTTGCTCGGGCGCGAGCACTACCAGAAGCGCGAGTTCGACAAGGCCGAGTACCTGCTCAAGCAGGTCGTCGAGCAGACGGACCGGTTCGCCGACGTGTTCGACATGCTGGGCGTCGTCGCGCACAGCCGCGGTGACTTCACTCAAGCCGAGCGCCACTTCGAGAAAGCGGTCGGCCTGAACCCGAACTACACCGAGGCGCAGCTCAACCTGATGGTCACCTACAACGACCTCGGCAAGTACGACGCCGCGCGCGAGATCTACGCGCGCATCCGCAGCCGCGGTGCCGAAGGTGGCAAGGGCGATCCGTTCGCGAAGGGCAAGATCGCGAACATGCATGCCGAGCTGAGCCAGGCGTACCTCGACGCGGGCATGACGCCGGAAGCGATCATCGAGCTCGAGCGCGCCGTGAACCTGTGCCCGCAGTTCGCGGATCTTCGCACGCGCCTCGCCGTCTTGTTCCGCGACTCCGGCCGGCCCGAGCGCGCGCGCGAGCAGCTCGAGCTCGCGCGCGCCGCCAATCCCCACTACGCGCAGGCTCGATTGCTCCTCGGCGTGATGATGCTTTCGAGCGGCGAGCTCGAAGGCGCGGCGAGCGAGTTCGAGACCGTGCTCGAGCGCGACCCCGACAACAAAGGCGCGCAAATGTACCTGCGGCTCGTCAAGAGCCGGCTGGCGAGCTCCGAGCGCCCACTGTCCTGAGGCGGCGCCACGGCGCGTCACGGGCCGCGGGGCGCGGACCCGTTGCGGATTTTCGCCTCGCCGTTCGCTGGGGC